>NZ_JBHXTO010000163.1:0-20685 GCF_042677425.1 Streptomyces sp. NPDC127119
GCCGCAGCATGATGCTGCGGGCCCTCCGGCGTACCAAGGGGCGCGGGGCCATGACACTCTGCGGCTCCGCCGCGTGGGCGCGATCAGCCCCCACCGGCCCGCACATCACATCGAACCGTGCGGAGCGGATCGTTCAGGACTCGTCCCGGCGCAAGGAGGACTTGAGTTCCTTGAACCGGCCCAGCAGTCCGTTCACGAACGCGGGCGAGTCGTCCGTGGAGAACTCCTTGGCCAACTGCACCGCCTCGTCGAGCACGACCGCGTCCGGGGTCTCGTCCACCCAGATAAGTTCGTACGCGCCGAGACGCAGGATGTTGCGGTCGACGACCGGCATCCTGTCGAGCGTCCAGTCGACGGCGTACTGCGAGATCAGCTCGTCGATGCGGCGCGCGTGGTCCGCGTAGCCCTCGACCAGGACCATCGTGAACTCGCTCACGGGCGGCTGCCTGGTGTCGGTCCTGGAGTGCCTGATCCAGTCCGCGAGGACCGTCTGGACGTCGACGTCTCGCTGGTCACCCTCGAAGAGGATCTGGAAGGCGCGCTTGCGGGCCGTATTGCGGGCAGCCACGGTTAGCTGTTCACCCGGCCGAGGTAGTCGCTCGTGCGGGTGTCGACCTTGATCTTCTCACCGGTGGTGATGAAGAGCGGGACGTTGATCTGGTGACCGGTCTCCAGGGTGGCGGGCTTGGTGCCGCCCGTGGAACGGTCGCCCTGCACGCCCGGCTCGGTCTCCGCGACGACGAGCTCGACGGCGGCCGGCAGCTCGACGAAGAGCACCTCGCCCTCGTGCTGCGCCACGGTGGCGGTGAAGCCCTCGATCAGGAAGTTGGCGGCGTCGCCGACGGCCTTGCGGTCGACCATGAGCTGGTCGTAGGTCTGCATGTCCATGAAGACGAAGTACTCGCCGTCCATGTACGAGAACTGCATGTCGCGCTTGTCGACAGTGGCCGTCTCGACCTTGACGCCGGCGTTGAACGTCTTGTCGACGACCTTGCCGGAAAGCACGTTCTTCAGCTTGGTGCGCACGAAGGCGGGGCCCTTGCCGGGCTTGACGTGCTGGAACTCGACGACGGACCAGAGCTGGCCCCCGTCGAGCTTGAGCACCAGGCCGTTCTTGAGGTCGTTCGTGGAAGCCACGGTTGCGGAATCTCCTGGACTGACGTGGACGACCCAGGTAACACGCGCACGGCTCGAAGCGGTCGAAGCACTCGATACGGTCGAGGCTTGTGCGGCTTGCGAGACTAGAGCGCGAGCAGTTCCTTGGTCGTGATGGTGAGTAGCTCGGGTCCGCCGTCCGCCTCAGGGCGCACGACGAGCGTGTCATCGATCCTGACACCGCCCCGGCCCGGAAGGTGGACCCCCGGTTCGACGGTGACCGGCACGCAAGCGTCCAGTTTACCCATGGCTTCGGGGGCCAACTGCGGCTCCTCGTCGATTTCGAGCCCCACACCGTGTCCGGTCGACTCCGGAAGGCCCTCCGTGCGCCCCGCGGAGTCCAGTACCTGGCGGGCCGCGCGGTCCACGTCACGGTAGGCGGCGCCGGGCACCAGGGCCTCGCGGCCGGCCCTCTGGGATGCGAAGACGAGGTCGTACAGCTCGATCTGCCAGTCCGCGGGAGAGGTGCCGATGACGAACGTGCGGCCGATCTCGCAGCGGTATCCGTGGTAGGTCGCCCCGAGGCAGACGGAGAGGAAATCCCCCTCCTCGACCCGGCGGTCGGTCGGCCGGTGCCCGCGCCGCCCGGAGTGCGGGCCCGTGCCCACCGACGTCCTGAAGGCGGGCCCGTCGGCGCCGTGGTCGACGAGGCGGCGCTCCAGTTCCAGCGCCAGGTGCCGTTCGGTGCGGCCGATGAGGATCGACTCCAGGAGTTCACCCAGGGCCTGGTCGGCGATCTCCGCGCCGATGCGCAGACAGGAGATCTCCTCCTCGTCCTTGATCACCCGCAGCTGTTCGACGGCTCCGCCGACGTCCGCGAGGCGCAGGGCGGGCGCCACGGAACCGATCGCCCGGTGGCGGGTCACGGTGAGGTGGTGCTCCTCGACGGCGAGGGAGTCGGCGCCCTGAGCGACGGCGAGGTCCGCGGCGGCGACGGCGGGGTCGCCGCCGGGGCTCGGCAGCGTGTGGATCCGCAGGGCCTCGTCCGGGCGGCCGTCCGCGGCGGCGGTGCCGGGTGCCGTGCCGGGTGCGGTGCCGTGCACGAGCAGGTCCTCGGTCCTGCCCAGCAGGAGGACCGCGCCGGGCGGGGCCACGCCTGTGAGGTAGCGGACGTTGGCCGGGCGGGTGACCAGCGCGGAGGCGCTGCCGCTTGCGTTGCAGCGTTCACGTAGGCGGGCTCGGCGGGTCTCGTACACCTCTGGCATGTTCCGAGCGTAGGAGCTTCGCTCGGATTGTGCCGGTTTGAGGGGGCCGAGTGGGCGGGCCGGGCGGGGTAGGGGGTGGGGCTGGGGGTTGCGTGCCGGGTGCGGGGCTGTGGGGGCTTGTCGCGCAGTTCCCCGCGCCCCTGAAAATGCGCCGTTCCCCGCGCCCCTTCGGGGCGCCCCCGAGGACGGCCGGCTTGGGGTGCTTCAGGTGTGGGCTACCACTGGGGTGGGCTTGCGATCGAGCGGGAGAGGACCTCGTCCAGGACTCGGGCCGTTTGGGGGACGTCGAGTTGGGAGTTGTCGATGATGGGGAGGCCCGAGCCGTACCAGCCGGCCATCCGGCCGTGGATACGGGCCACCTCCTCGTCGGTGAGGCGGCGGTTCCCGGAGCGTTCCGCGTTGCGCTCCAGGACTATCTCCAGGCCCGGCAGGAGGACGACCGGGAGCAGCCCGGGCCCGACGTGCCGCTTCCAGCCGCCGAGGCCCACCACGGGCCGGTCGGGGAAGACCGCGTCGTCGAGGATGCACGAGATATTGTTGGCCAGGAAGTTGCGGGCCGAGAAGCCACAGGTGCGGCGGGCGAGCCGGTACTGCGCCTCCGACATGTCGTTCCACCCCGACTGCGGGTCGGCGAAGCCCGAGCGCACCCACTCGCGGACGTCGTCCAGGCTGATGTGCGCCGTGGGCACCCTGCGGTGGTCCGCCCAGTACTTGGCGACGCTGGTCTTGCCCGCGCCCGCGGGCCCGATGAGCAGCACCGCGAGCGTCGTGGACGTCGGGTCGGGGACACCGGTCGCGGGCGGCGCGCTCGGCATCGGCACGGGACCGCCCGGCGGCAGCTGGACGTGGCCCGTGGTGTCCGGCGTGGGCGGTACGGGAGCGTGGTGCGGGACCGCGTGCTGCGGCGCAGGCGGGTGGCCCGGCGGATGCGGAGGGCCCTGCGGGTGGGGAAGGCCCGGCGGGTGCGGGGCCGCGGGCCCCGGCTGCGCTCCGGCGAAGCCCGGCGGCGGACCCGCGGGGACACCGGCGTGCGGACCGGGGTGGTGCGGTCCCGGGTGTGGTGCGGCCCCCGACCAGCCGGCGGCCGGTCCGTGCCCCGGCTGATGGGGCGGCGGCAGCGGAGACCCCACTGCGTGCTGCATCCGGTGCCACTCCGTCTCGTACAGGCAATGGGCGCTGGCAGCGGGGCACCTGCCCCGCTCGCCTACCGAACGGTACCGTCCCCGGCCGCCGTTTGGTGAACGGCCGGGAACGGCCCGAAGTGCCCGTCCGCACAGGCGAATCGGTGCAAGTGCCGCCCCGGGGGAGCTATACGCCCACTTCGCCGTACGCGGCGAGGAGGACCGCCGGGTCGGGGCCCTCCAGGATGGTCGGCTTGGCCAGTCCGTCGAGGACGATGAAGCGCAGGAGGTCGCCGCGGGACTTCTTGTCGACCTTCATGTTCTCCAGGAGCTTGGGCCACTGGTCGTAGCGGTAGGTCAGCGGCAGCCCGACGGATTCCAGGATCGTGCGGTGCCGGTCCGCGGTGACGTCGTCGAGGCGGCCCGCGAGACGGCCCAGTTCGGCGGCGAAGTGCATGCCGACCGAGACCGCGGCGCCGTGCCGCCACTCGTAGCGCTCGTTCTTCTCGATGGCGTGGGCGAGGGTGTGCCCGTAGTTGAGGATCTCGCGCAGCCCGGACTCCCTGAGGTCGGACGAGACGACCTCGGCCTTGACCCGGATGGAGCGTTCGATCAGCTCGGCGGTGTGCGGCCCGGCGGGCGTGCGGGCGCCCTGCGGGTCGGCCTCGATGAGGGCGAGGATCTCCGGGTCGGCGATGAAGCCGGCCTTGATGATCTCGGCGAGCCCGGACACGAAGTCGTGGACCGGCAGGGATTCGAGCGCGGCGAGGTCGCACAGCACGCCGACGGGCGGGTAGAAGGCGCCGACGAGGTTCTTGCCCTCGGCGGTGTTGATGCCCGTCTTGCCGCCGACCGCCGCGTCCACCATGGCCAGCACGGTGGTGGGGATGGCGATCCAGCGCACCCCGCGCAGCCAGGTCGCCGCGACGAAGCCCGCCAGGTCGGTGGTGGACCCGCCGCCGACGCCGATGATCACGTCGGTGCGGGTGAAGCCGGACTGTCCGAGCGCCTTCCAGCAGTACGCGGCGACCTCGGCGGTCTTGGCCTCCTCCGCGTTGGGCACCTGGATGGCGACGGCCTCGAAGCCCTGCTCGGCGAGGTCCGCGCGGAGCGCCTCCCCGGTCTCGGCGAGCGCCTCGGGGTGGATGACAGCAACCCGCTTGGCCCTCTCCCCCACCAACTGACCCAGCTCACCGAGGAGTTGGCGGCCGACCAGGACCTCGTACGGCTCGCTGCCCGCCGTACCGCCGACGTGGATCCGCGTCACTGCCTCGTTCATGCTTCCTTCAACTCCAGTGCGTCGAGGACCGCTCGGGTGACCTCTTCGGGGGTACGGCCGTCGGTGGTCACCACGGCGCTCGCGACCCCCGCGTACAACGGGCGGCGGGCGTCCATGAGTTCGCGCCACTGCCGGCGCGGGTTGACCGCGAGCAGCGGCCTGGCCGCGTTCAGGCCGGTGCGCTGCACGGCCTCCTCGACGTCCATGGAGAGGTACACGACGGGCTGTCCGGCGAGCAGCGCCCGGGTGTCCTCGTCGAGGATGGAGCCGCCGCCCAGGGCCAGTACGCCCTCGTGTCCGGCGAGCGCCCGCCTCACGGCCTGCTTCTCCAGGGCGCGGAAGGCCGATTCGCCCTCCTCCACGAAGATGTCCGCGATGGTGCGGCCCTGCTCGGCCACGATGTCCTCGTCCGTGTCCCGGAAGCGGCAGCCGAGCCGTTCCGCGAGCAGCGCTCCGACCGTGGACTTGCCGACGCCCATGGGGCCGACCAGCACGATCCTGGGGCCGGTCACCGCACGACCAGGTTCTTCAGGTACGACTGCACATTGCGCCGGGTCTCCGGCACGCTGTCGCCGCCGAACTTCTCCGCCACCGCGTCCGCCAGGACCAGCGCGACCATCGCCTCGGCGACGATCCCGGCCGCGGGCACCGCGCACACGTCCGAGCGCTGGTGGTGCGCCTTGGTGGCCTCGCCGGTCGCCACGTCGATGGTCGCCAGGGCCCGCGGCACCGTGGCGATGGGCTTCATCGCCGCCCGTACGCGCAGCAGTTCGCCCGTGGTCAGCCCGCCCTCGGTACCGCCGGAGCGGCCCGAGGTGCGCCGGATGCCCTCGTCGGTCTGGACGATCTCGTCGTGCGCCTTGGAACCGGGCACACGCGCGAGGTCGAAGCCGTCCCCGACCTCCACGCCCTTGATCGCCTGGATGCCCATCAGCGCCGCCGCCAGCCGGGCGTCGAGGCGCCGGTCCCAGTGCACGTGCGAACCGAGGCCCACCGGCACCCCGTACGCCAGCACCTCGACGACGCCGCCGAGCGTGTCGCCGTCCTTGTGGGCCTGGTCGATCTCCGCGACCATCGCCTTCGAGGCGTCCGCGTCCAGGCAGCGCACCGGGTCCGCGTCCAGCTTCTCGACGTCGTTGGGGGTCGGGTAGACGCCGTACGGGGCCTTCGCCGCCGCCAGCTCCACGACGTGCGAGACGACCTCGATGCCGGCGGTCTCCTTGAGGTACGAACGCGCCACCGCGCCCAGGGCCACCCGCGCCGCGGTCTCCCGTGCGGAGGCCCGCTCCAGGATCGGCCGTGCCTCGTCGAAGCCGTACTTCTGCATCCCGGCGAGGTCGGCGTGGCCGGGCCTCGGCCGGGTCAGCGGGGCGTTGCGGGCCAGCTCGGCGAGGATCTGCGGGTCGACGGGGTCGGCCGCCATGACCTGTTCCCACTTGGGCCACTCGGTGTTGCCGACCATCACGGCGACCGGCGAGCCGAGGGTGAGTCCGTGCCGGACACCGCCCAGGAAGGTGACCTCGTCGCGCTCGAACTTCATCCGCGCGCCGCGCCCATAGCCCAGGCGCCGCCGGGCCAGGTGGTCCGCCACCATCTCCGTGGTGATCGGCACGCCGGCGGGAAGACCCTCCAGCGTCGCCACAAGTGCCGGACCGTGGGACTCCCCGGCGGTCAGCCAGCGCAACCTGCTCAACGGTGCTCCTCATGCTCGCGCCCTGGTACTGCGTACTGCTCCTGCGTACACGCGTCCTCGCGTACGGCGACGGCGCGACCGGGTGCGCGGCCCTGGCCCGCCGCCTCCGATCCTCCCACGTCCGCGCCCTGCGCCCGGCCCCAGGTCCATCTGGCGGACGCGCCCCGCTCACGTCGTGGTGCCGGTACGCGTCACGCCGCGGGGTCGTCCCGCCGGGGCAGTGGGGCGTACGAGCCCAGGTGGTCGGCGCCGCGGCCCTGGGCGAAGCGCGCCGACTCGGGGATGGGGCGCCCGGCGCGCACCGCCCGGTGGTACGCGAGTTTGCGCTTCATCCTGAGGGCCCAGGGCGTCACGACGGCGAGCACGAAGACCCCCAGCGCGGTGCCCTGTGCCCAGTCCGGCAGGAAGCCCACCACGGACTGGAACACCTCTGACTTCCAGGAAGCCTCTGTCACATACATGGATCCGTCCCCCGGTTTTCCGGTGCCCCCGACCCCGCCCCCGCGGAATCGGAAGCCGGATCCTAGCGGCCGTCCTGGCGGGCCGCGAGCGACTTCTCCCCCGCCGTCCGCATGGCGTCGACCGGGGCGGGAGCCAGGCCCGTCATCTGCTCGACCTGCAGCACGGCCTGGTGTACAAGCAGGTCGAGCCCGCTGACGACGGCGCCTCCGTAGGCGGACCAGCGGGCCGCGAGGTCGGTCGGCCAGGGGTCGTACAGGACGTCGAAGAGGGTGGTGGGCCGTTCGGGGACGGACGGGGCGAGGGCGTCGGTGGTGCCCGCCGGGGTGGTGGCGATCACCAGGGGCGCGCGCAGCGCCTGTTCGGCGTCCGACCAGTGGGCCGTCCGCACCTCGATGCCGAGCCGCTCGCCCCACTGCCGCATCTCGGCGGCACGCGCCTCGCTGCGGACGTACGCGACGACCTCGCCTGTGCAGACACGGGCGAGCGCGGCCAGCGCGGAGGAGGCGGTGGCGCCCGCGCCGAGGATCGCCGCGGATTCCACTTGTTCGATGCCCCGCTCGCGCAGGGCGGCGACGATCCCGGGGATGTCGGTGTTGTCGCCGACGCGGCGGCCGTCCTCGGTGCACACCACCGTGTTCACGGCCTCGACGGAGGCCGCCGTCCCACTGATCTCGTCGAGCAGCGGAATGATCGCCCGCTTGAGCGGCATCGTCAGCGAGAGTCCGGCCCATTCTGGACCGAGTTTCCCGATGAATCCGGGCAGCGCCGCCTCGTCGATCTCGAAACGGTCGTACGACCAGTCGTGCAGACCCAGTTCCTCGTACGCGGCGCGGTGCAGCACAGGGGAAAGGGAATGGCCGATCGGGGAACCGAGAACGGCGGCTCGGCACCGCCGGTCCCCGTCAGTCCTTGTTGCGCCGCTCATTGAATTTCTGAACCAACTTCTCGTGCTCGGCCAGGGTCTTGGTGAAGTCCGTCTTCTTGCCGTCGATGGAGATGAAGAACATCCACGCACCGCCGTCGGGCTCAAGCGCCGCCCGCAGCGCCTCGTCACCGGGATTCCCGATCGGTCCGGGCGGAAGACCCTTGTAGAAGTACGTGTTGTACGGGTCGTCGTAGTTCCGGATCTCGGCGACCGAGATATCGATCTTGCTCTGGCCCTTGAGGTAGTTGTACGTCGAGTCGAATTCGAGCTTCTGGTTGGTGACGTCGTTGGTCGGCTTCAGCCGGTTGTAGACGACGGACGCCATCTTCTTGAAGTCGTCGTGCGTGATGCCCTCGGCCTGGACGAGGCTGGCGACCGTGACGACCTGCAGCGGGTCCTCAAGTCCGAGGTCCTTGGCCTTCGCCTCCAGGTCGTACTTGGCGTACTCCTTGTTGGCCTGCGCGACCATGTCCTTCAGGACGGTCTCGGGCTTCATGTTCTTGTCGGCGGGATAGGTCGCCGGATAGAGGAATCCTTCCAGCGGGTCCTTGATGTCGCTGTCGTCGTTCGCCCAGTCCGGCAGGCCGAGGCTCTTGTACTTCTTCTTGGCGATCTCGGCGGTGGTGCCCTTGGAGAGATCGAGCTGCTTGTCGATCGCCTCGTACACCGTGACGTTGCGCTGCCCTTCCCTGACGACCAGGTTGTTCTGGCTCTTGGGGTCGAGCATCAGCGCGACAGCGCTTTCTGCGGACATCTGCTTCTTCAGCAGATAGGAACCCGCCTGGATCTTGTCGCCGTTCTCGTTCTGCGCCTGGGCCGCCACGAAGGCGTCCACGCTCTTGACGACTCCGGCCGCCTTCAGTTTCTGGCCGATCACCGATCCGAAGGCGCCCTTGGGAATCACGACGGTCACCTGACCGCCGGTTCCCTCTCCCGCGTAATCGGGGGCCGAACCGAAACGACTCTGATAGAACTGGTAGCCGAAATAGGTGATGCCACCGCCCACCGAGAGGAGGACGAGGGAGACCACCAGGCAGGCGCAGCCGTTCTTGCTCTTCTTCTCGCCTTTGCCCTTGCTCCCCTTACCGCCTTTGCCGCCCTTACCGCCTTTGCCGCGCCGCCGGTTCTGCGGGTCGTCGTCGGAGTCGTCCTCGTCGTCGTCACCGCCCGCGAAGAACGCGTGCTCGCCCTGGTCCGGACCTGGGTCCCAGTCGGTGCGCTTGGATTCCGGTTCCGGTTCCGCCTGGGGTTCCGGTTCGGCGCGGCGGCGGCTCGGCGGCTCCGGCGGCGGATAGGCGTCGGGGGTCCCGTAGTAGTCGGGCTGCCGGCCGTCGTACGCCACGGCCTGGCCGCCGTATGGATCGTTCGGGTCCCCGCCGTACGGGACCTGTTGCTGCTGCTGTTGCTGGTACTGCGGGCCCGCGTCCCAGCCCCCGCCGTTGTACGGCTGGCCGTTCTGGTCGTACTGCTGACCGTTCGGGTCGTACTGCCCGCCACCCTGGTTGTGGTAGCCCTGCCCACCCTGGCCGTTGTACTGCTGCGGAGACTGACCGTCGTACTGCTGCTGCCCCTGGACGTAGTGCTGCTGCTGTCCCTGGGCGTACTGCTGCTGCGCCTGGTCGTAGTCGGCCTGCTGACCCGTGCCCCAGTCGCCGTACTGCGGCTGCTGCGGCTGCTCCGGATAGTGCTGCGGCTGGCCGCCGTAGGGGGACTGGGCCGCGTGGGCCTCCTGTCCTCCCCATCCGCCGTCCCCGTACAACGGGTCCTCGGGATGCCACGGTTCGGAGCCTGGGCCCCGGCCATACTCAGTCATCGATCCCCTAGAGCCGCGAGGCGGTGGTCGCGCGGTGGCTGGGCTTCCGTCGCCTCTTCTCCTGTGCGGAAGCTATTCGAACACCACCGCATCGCGCGGAACGTTACCGTACCGCGATCAGATGACCACTTCGACGCCCTCGCCCGGAGATGTACCTGACACCCGTTCGGACTCCAGTGCCTGCTGGAGGATGATCACGGCTGCGACCTGGTCGATGACCGATCTGCCCTTCTTGGACTTCACGCCCGAGGCGCGCAGTCCCTGACTGGCCGTCACTGTGGTCATCCTCTCGTCCACGAGGCGCACCGACACGGGTGCGATCGCGTGTGCGAGTTCCTGTGCGAACGCGCGGACCTTCACGGCGGCCGGGCCCTCGCCCCCCTTGAGGGAGCGAGGGAGACCGACGACGACCTCGATCGGCTCGTACTCCTCGACGAGTTGCCGCAGCCGCCGGTGGGCGGCCGGGACGTCACGTCCCGGCACGGTCTCCACCGGCGTGGCGAGGATCCCGTCGGGGTCGCAGGAGGCGACCCCGATCCGGGCGTCCCCGACATCGATGGCGAGCCGCCGGCCGCGGCGCATGACCCGCTCGCCGTCGCTCACTTGGCGGTCTCGGCCACAAGCCGCTCGACGGCGTCGGCGGCCTCACCGATGGCGGCCGGGTTCTGGCCGCCGCCCTGGGCCACGTCGGGCTTGCCGCCACCGCCGCCACCGAGGGTCTTGGCGGCCGTGCGCACCAGTTCACCGGCCTTGAGGCCACGCTCGCGGGCGGCCTCGTTGGTGGCGATGACCGTCAGCGGTTTGCCGTTGACGGTGGTGAACAGGGCGACCACCACGGCCCGTCCGCCCTGGATGCGGCCACGTACGTCGAGGACCAGCTTGCGCAGGTCGTCGGCGCTCGTGCCGTCCGGGACCTGGCCGGTGACCAGGGCGATGCCCTGGACGTCCTTGGCCGACCCGGCGAGACCGGCGGCGGCCTGGAGGACCTTCTCCGCGC
This sequence comes from Streptomyces sp. NPDC127119, assembly GCF_042677425.1. Taxonomy (NCBI): domain Bacteria; kingdom Bacillati; phylum Actinomycetota; class Actinomycetes; order Kitasatosporales; family Streptomycetaceae; genus Streptomyces; species Streptomyces sp. NPDC127119. The sequence continues at coordinate 10,651 of NZ_JBHXTO010000163.1, forward strand.
GGAACTTCTCGATCTCCTTCTCGGCGTCCTTCAGCTTGCCGAGCATGGCCGAGACCTTCTCCGGCAGCTCCTCCGGACGGCCCTTGATCAGCTCCTGGAGCTGGGCGACGACCGTGTGCTCGCGGGCGAGGAAGTTGTAGGCGTCGACTCCCACCAGGGCCTCGATACGGCGTACGCCCGAACCGATCGACGACTCGCCGAGCAGCTTGACCAGGCCGAGCTGGGCGGTGTTGTGCACGTGTGTGCCGCCGCACAGCTCCTTGGAGAAGTCGCCGATGGTCACGACGCGCACGCGCTCGCCGTACTTCTCGCCGAACTCGGCGATGGCGCCCTGCTTCTTGGCCTCGTCGATGCTGAGGATCTCGGCGTGCACGTCGAGGTCGCGGGTGAGCACCTCGTTGATCTTCTGCTCGACGTCCGTCATCACGGCCGTGGGCACGGCGGACGGGGAGCCGAAGTCGAAGCGGAAACGGCCGGGCTGGTTCTCGGAACCGGCCTGGGCGGCCGTCGGGCCGAGGGCGTCGCGCAGGGCCTGGTGGGTGAGGTGCGTGGCCGAGTGGGCGCGGGCGATGGCCGTGCGGCGGCGCACGTCGATGACGGCCTGGGCCTTGGCGCCCACGGTCACCTCGCCGACCTGGACGACGCCCTTGTGGACGTACACCCCGGGGACGGGCTTCTGGCAGTCGCGGACCTCGATCACGGCACCGGTGTCGATCCTGATGCGGCCGGTGTCGCCGATCTGGCCGCCGCCCTCGGCGTAGAACGGGGTGCGGTCGAGGACGATCTCGACCTCGTCGCCCTCGGTGGCGGCGGGCGAGGACGCGCCGTCGACGAGGATGCCGACGACCGTGGACTCGCCCTCGGTGCTGGTGTAGCCGATGAAGTCGGTCTCACCGGCGGCGTCGGCGATCTCGCGGTAGGCGCCCATGTCGGCGTGCCCGGTCTTCTTGGCCTTGGCGTCGGCCTTGGCGCGCTCCCGCTGCTCCTTCATCAGGCGCCGGAAGCCGTCCTCGTCCACGGACAGGCCCTGTTCGGAGGCCATCTCCAGGGTGAGGTCGATCGGGAAGCCCCAGGTGTCGTGGAGCAGGAAGGCCTTGTCGCCGGACAGGACCGTGCCGCCGGAGGCCTTGGTCTCCGTGACGGCGGTGTCGAGGATGTTGGTGCCGCCCTTCAGCGCCTTGAGGAAGGCGGCCTCCTCGGCGAGGGCGACGGTCTCGATGCGCTTGCGGTCGGAAACCAGCTCCGGGTACTGCCGGCCCATCATGTCGATGACGACGTCGACGAGGTCCTGGACGACCGGGCCGGTGGCGCCGAGCAGCCGCATGTTGCGGATGGCGCGGCGCATGATGCGGCGCAGCACGTAGCCGCGGCCCTCGTTGCCCGGGGAGACGCCGTCGCCGATGAGCATCACGGACGTCCGCATGTGGTCGGTGACCACGCGCAGGGAGACGTCGGAGCCGTGGGCGGCGCCGTACTCGACACCGGTCAGCTCGGTGGCCTTCCTGATGACGGCCATGGAGGTGTCGATCTCGTACAGGTTCTGCACGCCCTGCAGGATCATGGCGAGGCGTTCGAGGCCGAGGCCGGTGTCGATGTTCTGGCTCGGCAGGTCGCCGAGGATCTCGAAGTCCTCCTTCGAGGTGCCCTCGCCGCGCTCGTACTGCATGAAGACGAGGTTCCAGATCTCCACGTACCGCTCGTCGTTGACGGCGGGGCCGCCCTCGGCACCGAACTCGGGGCCGCGGTCGTAGTTGATCTCGGAACACGGGCCGCAGGGACCCGGGACGCCCATGGACCAGTAGTTGTCCTTCTTGCCCAGCCGCTGGATGCGCTCCTTGGGGACGCCGACGACCTCGTGCCAGATGCGCTCGGCCTCGTCGTCCTCCAGGTACACGGTGATCCAGAGCTTCTCCGGCTCCAGGCCGTAACCGCCCTTGTCCTGGGGGCTGGTCAGCAGCTCCCAGGCGTACTTGATGGCGCCTTCCTTGAAGTAGTCGCCGAAGGAGAAGTTGCCGCACATCTGGAAGAACGTGCCGTGCCGGGTGGTCTTGCCGACCTCTTCGATGTCCGGCGTACGGACGCACTTCTGGACGCTGGTGGCGCGGGCGAAGGGGGGCTTGACCTCACCGAGGAAGTACGGCTTGAAGGGGACCATGCCGGCCGGGACCAGGAGCAGAGTCGGGTCGTCCGCGATGAGCGACGCCGAAGGGACGACGGTGTGCCCGCGCTCCTCGAAGAAGCTCAACCAGCGGCGACGAATCTCGGCCGACTCCATCAGTGGTCCTCATTCCGGTTGTACGAGTACGTCGACCTCTCGACGTACGTCGGGTTCTTGCTGTACTTCGGGTTCCCGCCGCGCTGCGGGTCCTCGCCGCTCTCCAGTGCGGCGACGCGGCGCGGGGCGGCCAGTTCGGGATCGGTGTTGAGCCCGAGCGCCTCGCCGAGTTCCGCCTCGCGCTGGACCATGCCGGCCCGGACGTCGAGGGCGAAGTCCTTGACGCGGTGGCCCGCCTCGATCGCCTTGTTCGCGGCCTGCGCCGCGAGGCTCTCGGGCGTCAGCTGCTTGATCTTGCGGTTGACCTTGGTGGTGGCCCACACGCCGGCGGCTGCGCCCGCGGTGAACCAGAACGTACGGCGGAACATCGCTGCGTCAGTCCTTCTTCCGCTTTCCCCGTCGCGCCGACGGGACGGTGCGGCCCACGATCACGGTGCGTCGCGTGGGCTTGGCGGGCTCGTCCTCGCGACGGCCGCCCATGGCCCGGCGCACGCCGTAGCCGAACGCCGCCACCTTCACCAGCGGGCCGCCGAAGGTCGAGGCGACGGTCGAGGAGAGCGCCGACGCGTTCGACGTGACCTCCTGGACGTCCGCGGCGATGGCGTCGACCCGCTCGATCTGGGTCTGCGCGGAGCGCACGGCCGCGGAGGCGTCCGCGAGGAGCGGGACCGTCTGTTCGGTCACGTCCGCGACGAGCTTGGTGGTCGCCCTGAGCGTCTGGGCCAGCCTCGCGAGTGCCACCGCGAGGAAGGAGACCAGGATCGCCCAGAAGACGGCCACCAGGATCCCGGCCACCTCACCACCGGACACTGCGCACCCGCTCCCTGAACTCGTGCCTCACCATCGAAAAGTCGTCCTCCGACCCTATCGCGCCGGGGCCGCGGCTCCGTACCGGATTACCGCCCGTCGCAACAGTCCTCGCGCGAAGCGATTGTACGGAGTGCTCATGGATGAGTACGCTCCGTTGCCCATGCGGTCTTCTCAGGGTTCTCAGCCCTCCGGCGCGGGGGCGGGCGGTCACCGGGCCGGCAATCTGCCCCTGGAGCTCAACGCGTTCGTGGGCCGGGCGGCCGAGCTGACGCGACTGGACGCGGCGCTCGGCGCGGCGCGGCTGGTGACGGTGACGGGCCCCGGCGGGGTCGGCAAGTCACGGCTGGCGGCGCGCGCGGCGGCCCGGCTCCGGCCGGACGACGGGGTGTGGCGGGTGGAGCTGGCCGAGCTGCGCGAGCCGGAACTCGTCGCGTACGCGGTCGTGGAGGCGCTGGGGCTGACGGATCACACCTCGCGGCCGCCGCGCCAGGTCCTGCTCGACCATCTCGCGCAGCGGCGCCTCCTGCTCGTGCTCGACGGGTTCGAGCATCTGGTCGACGCGTGCGCGTCGCTGGTCGGTGAGCTGCTGCGGCGGGCGGCGGGTCTGCGGGTGCTCGCCGTGGGGCGCCGGCCGCTCGCGGTGGAGGGCGAACAGGTGTTCCCGCTGGCGCCGCTGACCGAGGCGGAGGCGGCCGAGCTGTTCGCGGACCGTGCCGCCGCCGGCACACCGGGTTTCGCGCTGCACGACGGCAACCGCACGGACGTCCACGAGATCTGCCGGCGGCTGGACGGGGTCCCGCTCGCCGTGGAACTGGCCGCGGGACGGCTGCGGGCCCTCTCCCCCGCGCAGCTGCTGGTCCGGCTCGACGACCGTTTCCGGCTGCTCACGGGTGGGGGGCGCGACACGCTGCCGCGCCATCAGGCGCTGCGTACGACGATCGGCTGGAGCCACGAACTGTGCACGCCGCAGGAGCGGCTGATGTGGGCGCGACTGTCGGTGTTCGCCGGGCAGTTCGACCTGGAGTCCGTGGAGTACGTGTGCGGGGGCGGCGGGCTGCATCCCGACAACATCCTCGACGTGCTCCACGAGCTGCTGGCCCAGTCGGTCATCACCCGCGAGGAGACGCCTGCGGGCGTGCGCTACCGGATGCTGGACACGGTCCGGGCGTACGGCGCGGACTGGCTGGAGGCCACCGACGACGGGGCGCGGCTGCGGCGGCGGCACCGGGACTGGTTCATGGGGCTGGCGACCTGGGGCGAGCTGGACTGGTTCTCGCCCCGGCAGCACGAGGTGGCCGCGCGGGTGGAGGCGGAGCTGCCGAATCTGCGCCGCGCCCTGGAGCACTGTCTGAGCGAGCCGGACGACGGGCATCTGGGCCAGTACCTCGCGGGGACCCTCTGGTTCTACTGGGTGGGCTGCGGGCGGCTGTCGGAGGGGCGGCACTGGCTGGAACGCAGTCTGGACCTGGACACCGAGCACGAGAGTTCGCGGCTGAAGGCGCTGTGGGTGCTGGGCTATGTGGCGATCCTCCAGGGCGACACCGTGCCCGCGTTCGCCGCGCTCGGCGAGTGCCGTCGGACGGCGGAACTCGCCGGGAACCGGACCGCGCTGGCCTACGCCGAGCACCGCACCGGCTGTCTGGCCCTGGTCACCGACGACATGCCCCGCGCGCAGACCCTGCTGCGCTCGGCGCTCGACCGCTATCACGAGATCGGTGAGCTGAACAGCAACGTCCTGATGGCGCAGGTGGAGCTGGCGATGGCGCTGGCCTTCCAGGGCAAACTGCCGGACGCGGTACGCCTGTGCGAGGAGGTGCGCCGGGTCTGCGTGGACCACGGGGAGCGCTGGTCGCTGGCGTACGCGCTGTACGTGCTGGCGTACGCGGCCTGGGCCGAGGGTGATCCGGTGGGCGCCCGGCGGCTGCTGACGGAGTGCCTGGACATCACCCATGCCTTCCACGACCTGCTCGGCACGGTCCTGACGGTGGAGCTGCTCGCGCTGGTCACCGTGGCGGAGGGCGACGCGGCCGAGGCGGCGGTGCTCCAGGGTTCCGCCTCCCGGATGTGGCCGTCGGTGGGCCTGCCCCTGTTCGGCTCGGCCCACTACAACGCCCCGCACGAGCAGTGCGAGGCCATGGCCCGGGAGCGGCTGGGCGACGAACGGTACGAGGAGTGCGTACGGACCGGGGCGCGGCTGGGCCGGCAGGCGGCGGTGGGCCGGGCGCTGGGCCGCACCCGGCCGGAGGCGCTCGGCGCCTCGGCCGCGCCGCGTGGCATCACGGCACCCCCGGACATGAGAGAACCCGCCGCCTCGCCCACCCGCAAGGGTGGGGAGACGACGGGCTGACGCTCTACGAGCGGGCGCGAGGCCGGTGGTGCTGTGTACGCCTGATCAGCGGGCGTAGTACTCGACGACGAGCTGCTCGTCGCAGATCACCGGGATCTCCTTGCGGTTCGGCTCGCGGTCCAGGCGGAACGCCAGGGCGCCGAGGTTCACCTGGAGGTAGCGCGGGGTCTCACCGTCGGGGGCGAACCCACCGGCACGGGCGACCTCGAACAGCGTCTTGCTGCGGCTGCGCTCGCGGACCATCACGACGTCGTCGGGCTTGACGCGGAACGACGGCTTGTCGACCTTGCCGCCGTTGACCTCGATGTGGCCGTGCACGACCATCTGGCGGGCCTGGTAGATCGTGCGGGCGATGCCCGAACGCAGAACCAGGGCGTCGAGACGACGCTCCAGCTCGATGACCAGGGCCTCACCGGTCTTGCCCTGCGTCTTGGCGGCACGCTCGTAGGCGCGGACGAGCTGACGCTCGGACACGTCGTACTGCGCGCGCAGACGCTGCTTCTCCAGCAGACGGACCTTGTAGTCCGAGTTCTGCTTGCGGCCACGGCCGTGCTCGCCGGGCGGGTACGGGCGGGCCTCGAAGTACTTGACGGCCTTCGGGGTCAGCGCGATGCCGAGGGCACGCGACTTCTTGACCTTGGGGCGGGACTGGTTCGTCATGAACCAAACACCTCGTGATTTCTGATGCGAATACGGCTTCACCAGTGGTTAGGGGAGGTCGCATCCGCAGCCAGGGAAACCCTTCGGGTCCTTCACGGACCTGTTGGGCAGCCGCTCCCTGAGCTGGGCACATGTGCAGCACGCGAGTGGCCCACCGACCGGTTCCCGGAGAACTCCGAGAGGGTGATGGGCTGCCCGCGACACCTTCGACGGTGCGCGACGCTCCTGGATTCCTCACCCGGGGGTGGGGGCTCCGGCTGCATGTCCCGTTCTGGTGGTGCCGACTTCCTCGTTGAAGGAGGACGGACACGGGACGCAGCGCTGCGGAGAGTCTACAGGGTGATCAGGACCGCCCTCGACCGAGGTGTTTCCTGGTCCACTCCACCGCGTCCGCGTAGCGCGCCTCGGCTCCGTGCCGGGTCGGGGTGTAGTACTCCCGGTCCTTCAGTTCCTCGGGCGCGTACTGCTGGGCGGCGATGCCTTCGGGGAGGTCGTGCGGATACACGTACCCCTGCGCGTGGCCGAGCTTGGCCGCGCCCTTGTAGTGCCCGTCCCGCAGGTGCATCGGCACGGGACCGGCGTGGCCCTTGCGCACGTCCTCCATGGCGGCGCCGATCGCCGTCGTCGCGGCGTTCGACTTCGGGGCCAGGGCGAGGGCGATGGTGGCGTGGCTGAGGGTGAGGGCGGCCTCGGGGAAGCCGATCATGGCGACGGCCTGGGCGGCGGCGACCGCCGTGGGCAGGGCGTTCGGATCGGCGAGGCCGATGTCCTCGCTGGCGGAGATCATCAGCCGACGGGCGATGAAGCGGGGGTCCTCGCCGGCCTCGATCATCCGGGCCAGGTAGTGCAGTGCCGCGTCGACGTCCGAGCCCCTGATCGACTTGATCAGGGCGCTGGCCACGTCGTAGTGCTGGTCGCCGTCGCGGTCGTACTTCACCGCGGCCCGGTCGACGGTCTCCTCCAGGGTCTGGAGGGAGATCTCGGCGTCCTTCTTGTCGAGTGCGGCCCCGGCGGCGGCCTCCAGGGCCGTGAGGGCGCGCCGTGCGTCACCGCCGGCGATCCGCAGAAGGTGCTCCTCGCTCTCCTCGGGGAGGGTGAGGGCCCCCTTGAGGCCGCGCTCGTCGGTGAGCGCCCGGCGCAGCAGCCCGCGCAGATCGTCGTCCGTGAGCGGTTCGAGGGTGAGGAGCAGCGAGCGGGACAGCAGCGGGGAGATGATCGAGAAGTACGGGTTCTCCGTGGTCGCCGCGATCAGCGTCACCCAGCGGTTCTCCACGGCCGGGAGCAGGGAGTCCTGCTGGGCCTTGCTGAAGCGGTGGATCTCGTCGAGGAAGAGGACGGTCTCCTTGCCGTACCCCCCGGTGGCCCGGCGGGCGCCCTCGATGACCGCGCGGACCTCCTTGACGCCCGCGGTGATCGCGGAGAGCTCCACGAAGCGCTTGTTCGTCGCCTTGGAGACCACGTACGCCAGGGTCGTCTTGCCGGTGCCGGGCGGGCCCCAGAGGATCACCGAGGAGGGCCCGGCCGGGCCGCCGCCGCCCTCGCCGACGAGTCTGCGCAGGGGCGAGCCCGGCTTCAGCAGATGCTGCTGCCCCTCGACCTCGTCGAGGGTGCGCGGGCGCATCCGGACGGCCAGGGGGCTCCCCGAGGGGTCCTTCTCCTGGCGTTCTTCGGCTGCGGCGGTAAACAGGTCGGGCTCCACGTCCAAAACCCTATGTCACGCCACTGACAACGCGGCCGGGTCCTTGCCCCGCAAGGGTTCCGCCGGTTCCCGCAAGGGTTCCGCCGGTCACACCGCCGGTCGCGTCAGCTGGTCCAGAAGTCCCACCAGCGCGTCAGGATCAGCATGCCGATGATCCCGATGTGCAGGACCGGCAGCACCCAGGCGAACTCGTCGAGGAACCCCTTCAGCCAGCCGGGCGCGGGCAGCAGCCCGTTGCGGACGTTGTGCGAGGTCACGGCCCAGAACATGATGATCGTCGCGACCCAGGCGAGACAGCACCACAGGCAGAGCGAGTTGATGTTGTACAGCGACTGGTACTGCAGCCAGGTCACGAACCCGACCCCGAACAGCGTGCCCGCGTTGAAGGTCAGCCAGTACCAGCGCGGGTAGGTCGCCCGCCCCAGCAGGCTCACGCCGACGGCGATCACGATGCCGTACGCCACGAGACCCATCATCGGGTTGGGGAACCCGAAGACGGAGGCCTGGTCGCTCTTCATGATGTTGCCGCAGGAGACGACCGGGTTCAGGCTGCAGCCCGGCGTGAAGTTCGGGTCCTCCAGCAGCTTGAACTTGTCGATGGTGATGACCCAGGAGGCCAGCAGCCCGGCCGCGCCCGTGACCATCAGCAGCAGGGCGAGGAAACGCCCGCCGCCCACGGTCCGTGGGACTCCCGCGGCTCCCTGATCGGTGGAGACGCCTTCCCTGACTGTCGTCTTGCTCATCACGCCGTTTCCGTAGCTTGAGAGGACCTTCCGGGCACGGTCATTGTGCCGCACACGCGCGTGTGTCCACCGTTCGATGGACATAAGGAAGTACGTGCGGTCGTCCCGGAACGCTCGCTTCGGCGGGACGCTCGTTCGCATGACAGCACACGCGAACGAACTCGCGGTCGACGTACGGGGGCTGTGCAAGCAGTACGGCGACCTCACCGCCGTCGACGGCATCGATCTCGGCATCCGGCAGGGCGAGGTGTTCGGCCTGCTCGGACCCGACGGCGCGGGCAAGAGCACCACGGTGGAGGTCCTTCAGGGCAACCGTTCCCGCGACGCGGGCGAGGTCTCGGTGCTCGGCACCGATCCGGTGATCGCCACGCGCGCGTGGCGATCCCGGGTCGGCATCGTCTGGCAGGACGAATCCGCGCCCCCCGAGTTGACGGTGGGCGAAACGGTCCGTCATTTCGCGCGCCACTACCCGGAGCCGCGCGACCCGGAAGAGGTCATCGGCCTGGTGGGCCTGGAGCAGAAGACGGGCAGCCGGATCAAGGCGCTCTCGGGCGGGCAGCGGCGCCGGCTCGACGTTGCGCTCGGGGTGATCGGCGATCCCGACCTGCTGCTCCTGGACGAGCCCACGACCGGTTTCGACCCGGCGGCCCGGCGGCAGTTCTGGGAGCTGATCCGCAGGCTCGCGGACGAGGGCACCACGATCCTGCTGAGCGAGACCCGGCTGATGGCCTTCGCGCTCGTCCCGCCCTGCTTCATGGCGCTGTGCCTGCGCCGGGCCCTGGCCGCGGGCGTCGTCGTCAACCTCGCGCCGGTGGTGGGCCGGGCGCTGCTGTGGTGGCCCAGCGACCACGCCGTGTTCTTCAACTCGGTGTTCGCCGTGGTCACCCTCGTCTTCTCGGCGGCCGTCGGCACCTGGATCATCCGGGTCGTCGAGCAGAGCCAGGACCGGGCCACGCTGATCGCCGGGCTGGACGCCAGCCGCCACGAGCTCTCACGGCTCTCGGCCGCGCACGGCGCGCTGGCCGAGCGGGAGCGCCTCTCCCGGGATATCCACGACACGCTCGCGCAGGGCTTCACGAGTCTGCTGATGCTCACGCAGGCGGTCGAGGCGGAGCTGGACCGCTGCGACGTGGTGAAGGCCCGCCGACATCTGGCCCTGATGGAGGGCACCGCACGCCAGAACCTCGCCGAGGCGCGGGCCCTGGTCGCCGGCGGTACGCCCGCCGACCTCGACGGGGCGTCGGTGACCGTGTCCGGTCCCGTGCGCGCTGCCCGCCGCGACGGAGGTCGTCAAGCTGGGGGTCGACGACCGGACGGCGGCGGTCACTGGCGCGACGCGTTTCGGCTTGCTTGAGTGACCTTTCCTCGCCCCCGCCGCCCTTACCCGTTCCCGTCCACACATGGGGGCTGTGCCCCCTCGCCCCCTTGTCCTCAAACGCCGGACGGGCTGGTTTTCAGCCCGTCCGGCGTTTGAGGACACAGTGACGGGAACGGGTAGGGG
>NZ_JBHXTO010000164.1:0-20486 GCF_042677425.1 Streptomyces sp. NPDC127119
TGATCGCCCTGGTCCTGCACTGCACAGCAAAATGCCCGCACCGGAGCGCGGGCAGGTACTGCGAACCACGACATCTGGGGATGACGCTACACGGCGAAACCGGCTACCACCAGAGAGCAACAGGACATGATCCCGAACATGTCGCGCGGGCCGCCCGGCGGAAGGCCGGGTTGCTGTGCCCACCGGGGCAACCCGGGTGGTGCCGCACGCGTCCACCGGGGCCGAGGGTCACACCTGTGCGGCGAGAAACCGGCGGGCGCCTCGTAGCGTGGTGCGCAGTTTCCGCTGGGTCGCGCGGCTGTCGAGCCGGACATCGAGGGGGCCGGGAAACGCACTCCCGGCGCGCAGGCCGGTGGGCAACCGGGAGGCGTCGATGCCGTCGCGTTCGGCGATGAGAGTGCCGAGTTCATGACGGCTCAGAGCGTCTGCACCTGCAAGGTGGTGAACACCTTGGGCGTCCGTCGGGGCCAGTTCCAGGATGGCCGCAGCCAGGTCGGCGACATGCACCGGGCAGCGGATGTCGTCGGTGAACAGGCAGCCGTCGCGGACGCCTGCAGCGAGTTCATGCACAGTGCGTTCGTGACCGGAATGGCCGGAACGACCGGACCGGCCGTCGCCGATGATCAGCGAGGTACGGGCCACGACGGCTCGCGGGTGTACGAGCAGGACCCCGGTCTCCGCCGCCGCTTTCGCCGCTCCGTACGGGGTGACGGGGTCGGGGAGGCTCAACTCGTCGTAGTGGAACCGGGATCCGGAGAAGACCGCGTCGCTGGAGACATGAACGAGACGGTAGCCATGTCTCGCCGTTGCCATCGCAACGCGGACCGGGCCCTGGGCGGTGACCTCCCAGTCCGCCTGGCCGCTCGACGCGTTGACGACCACTTGGGCGCCGACGTCGGCCACGACCGCGTCCACCTGTTCAGGGTCCCGCACGTCGAGGTGCCGCCAGTGGACTTGGACGGCACGGCCGGGTTCGGTCGCGTAGGTCGCGACCGTCGGTTGCCCGGCTGCCGCCGCCTGTCGGATCAGCTCAGTGCCCAGAAAGCCGCTGCCGCCGATGATCAAGGTCGTCACGAGGTGACACCGCAGACCTACGCGGACCTGCGCAGCAGCCACTGTCCGAACGTCCGGCGTGCGGGCCGCACCACCACGCGGCCGTGCGCCTTCTGGCCGACCAGTTCCACGCGCAGAACGACCGGCGTATCAGGATTCGCGGGCGCCTGACGGTACTTGACCCTGCTGTGCACCAGCTGCAGACCGTCCATGTCGACCACGACGCCCGGCTTCGTGACCAGTGTCAGGGTTTTCCCCGTCATGGCCACATCGATCCGCAGGGTGTCGTGCGTGATCACTGCCTCGGTGAAGTCGAGTGTCACCTCGCAGAAGGTGACCACGAGTTCCAGCCTCCGCGGCACCACCCAGTGCCCCACACGCTCGATCGCGCCGCTGAAGACCTGTTCGATCCGCACGACGTCCTTGGCTTCCACCCCGGTCCCGCCGACCGTGGCCACGGTCGGCGGCAGATCGGCGGTGAGCGTGGCCAGTTCACCCAAGGTCCTTGCGGACAGGGCGACTTCGAGGCGTTCGTCCAACTCGTCCGCGGTCAGCAGGCCGTCTCCCGCCGCGATGCGCAGCACGTCCACCACCCGGTCCCGGTCCGCGTGCGAAGCACGCAGTTCGGGCGACGAACCGGGCCCGGAAGGCTTCCCGGTGGGCGAGATCTCTTCCGACATGCTTCCGTCCTGGTCCGGTCGAACGTCTCCGCGCGACGCGGTCAGCGGCGCGAGAGAAAGACTAGCGCTGTATCGCGACACGCATTCCGACCCGACCTCAAGGAGGACCAACGGAGAAGCAACGAAGGACCAGTGGTCAGCGCCGGTTCGTACGGCACACCGTGTGGGACCCGGGTTCCCCCGCCGGGTCCCACACGGCCTCCTCGCGATCCGGCTACGAGCCCGTCCCGGCCGGTTTCGGCTCGATCCGGAACAGCTCGCCGCCGATCTGGCCGATGAGCCCCCGGCCGTAGAGCATCAGCTCGGGGGCGATCCCGGCCTCCACCGGGCTCTTCGGCACGTCCACCGCGCCGCGCCAGCGCACCGCGCCGCTGTCCAGGTCGAGACCCACCAGATGCCCGGACGGATCGAGGTAGTACGCCACCCTGCTGTCGAGGTCCACCACGGCGGCCGAGGGCAGTTCCCGCATGGTCGGATCGCCCGACTCCTTGCGCAGTTTCAGCCCCAGCGCGTGGGACCAGAGCCGTCGGCCGTCGGCGGCGGAGTACGCGATGACGTCGCCGTTCCTGCCGGTCACCAGGACGACGCCGTCCGCGACCGGGCCCATCGGCAGGCCGTCGACGCGGTGTTGAGACACCTCGCCCGAGCCGAGGTCGACGCGGGTGAGGGTGGCCGGACCCGCGTCACCGAAGAACTTCTGTCCACCGGCCATACCTCCCAGCAGCACGGTGTCCCCGTCCGTGCCGATGTAGGCGGTCGGGCCCTCGACGGTCGCGACCGTCTTCGGCGTGCCGGTCTCCGGGTCCAGCCGGACGACGGTGCTGAGCTGCGGGGCCTTGTCGCTGTCCGGCGAGCACATCAGGTAGGGGACGCCACCGATGGCTGTCCGGTCGCAGTCGGCCTTCTTCCACGAGTACGTCCACAGCGAGTGGCCCGTCCTGTCGTCGAGCGCGACGACGCTCTTGAAGGTCGGGGAGTTGGCGAGGACCCCGCCGTCGAACAGCACGGCGGACGAACGGTTGCGGCTGTCGTCCGCCAACTCGTGCTTCCACAGCACCTGTTGTGCCTTGATGTCGAGGGCGACGAGATCGGTACCGGCCCGGGAAGCCCCCGGCGAGTGGTCGGCGTACGTGTACAGCACGCCGTCCCTGGCTCCGGGAAGCGAGCCCGCCGGGGAGCGGCCACCGTTGACGTCCTGGGCCTTCTGCCGCCAATCGACCTTTCCGGTACGGGCGTCCACGCCGATGCCGTCGAACTCCACCCCACGGCAGTAGACGGCCCCCGTACCCGTGGTGCAGGCGTCCCAGGACGTACCGGGCAACGTGGTCTGCCACAGGAGCCTGCTCTCCTTGCTGACCCGTGTGGAGGGTGGCTGCGGCCCGTCGTCGCCGCCCGCGCCGGTGGCGAGGACCGCGCCGAAGGTGATGCCGGCGACGCCGAGGACAGCGCCGGCGGCCCGCACGAAGGTGCGGCGCCGATGGCGGCGCACGAGGCGGTCGGCGACGCCCGCGGGGGCGCTCGGATCGTCGGGGGTCCACTCGTGCAGGACGTCCCGGATCACGCGGTCGAGCTGGTCGCCGTTCATGTGTGGGCTCCCTTCGGCAGGCTGCGGCCGGGGACGACGGCCGCGGCCCGCTCCGACGTGTCCAGCTCCGGTGCGAGACGGCGCAGCCGGGCCAACGACCGGTGGGTGGTGCTGCGCACCGTGCCCACGGAGCAGCCCAGAGCGGCTGCCACCTCCGTCTCGGACAGGTCCTCGAAATAGCGCAGCACCAGCATCGTGCGCTGCCGCGGGGTCAGCCGGGCGAGCGCCTGGCCCACGGTGATCCGCAGGTCGGCGGCGGACGTCCCGTCGGCGACGCCGAAATCGGCCGGCGGCGTCGCGAACGTCGGCTCGCGATGCGGGCGGCGCAGGCGCCAGCGGCTGATCTGCTGCCGGTACATCACCTTGCGTACGTAGCCCTCCGGGTCCTCGATGTGCCGCCAGCGGCTCAGCGCCTTCATCAGAGCGGTCTGCACCAGGTCCTCGGCCTCGTGCCGGTCGCCGCCGGTCAGCAGGTTCGCCAGGCGCAGCAGAGTGCTCCACCGGCTTTCGACGTAGTCCCGGAATCTCTCGTGGTCCTGCGGATCCATGGGCCCTCCCCTTCCCCAACGCACCCAAGGACGCGCCGACCCCTGACGATCTATGCCTCCCGATTGGAAGTTTCTGCTCCGAGGTCAGGGCTTCAAAGGCGTGACAGCGCTTTCACGGGCCCACCGCAAGCCACTTGGCCATCATTCATTCGATCGAGTGATACGGCGGACAGGCATATCGTTTCTGCGTGCCCACAGCGCCCTACCGTGCGAGTGAGGCGACCTGGACCCCGTGAGCCTGCAGCAACAGATCGGCACGAACTCCGCATTGCCGTGCCGCAGTGTACGGAGACCCGGACGACGTTCATGGTGAGGCCCTCATGCCGCTGCACGATTCCCGCCCACTGCCCACGACAGATCTGCCCGGCGCCCATGCCCGTTGCTTTGCGCGCGGCTGGGCCACGGTGGTCGAACTCCACGGAGAGATCGACGTGTTCACCGTGGACAAGATCGCCGTCGATCTCGACGCCGCGACCGGACAGCCCGTCCCACACGTCATCGTCGATCTGCGGCCGGTGTCCTTCATGGACTCCAGCGGCCTGCACATGCTGAGCCGCGCCCATGATCGTGCCCGCGCCCACAGCGGCGGCATTCGGCTGATCAGCGATCAGCCGCGCATCCGGCACCTGCTGCGGCTCACCGCACTGGACCACATCCCGCTCTCGGCAACCCTCGACGACACGCCCGCCCCCACACCCGTCGTCACGGCCCATCGGTAGCCCGGCCCGCGAAGGCGGCCAGGGCCTACCAGGTGCCGGTCGACGAACTCGTCGGCGCCCCGGCCGATCCAGACCCCCGGGTGCACCTGCCGCCATTCACCCGCAACTGCATGACCGTCATCCCGCTGACGCGCCAGGCCCCCGTTCCGCTGACGTGCCAGGCCCCCGTTGCTTCGGGCCGCGCGCGAGAACGTGGACGAACAGGATCGCCATGACCGCCGCGCCTGCCCACATGGCCTGCTGCCAGCCGTCGACGAAGGACTCCTGGGCGGCCCGGACCAGCCCCTGCGCGTGCGGATCGGTGCCGTCGGCGGCCGTGAGCGCGTTGGTGACGCCCTCACGGGCTCTGTCGGCGGCGGCTTCCGGTACTCCGTCGAGCCGGGAGTCGATGGCGCTGCGGTAGCCGGCGGTCAGGACCGCTCCGAGCAGCGTGACACCGAGCGCGGTGCCGAACTCCCGCGTGACGTCGTTGAGCGCGGACGCGACACCTTGACGTTCGCGGGGCAGGGCGGCCGTGATGGCCTCGGTGGAGGGTGTCATCGTCAGCCCCATACCGACTCCCATGGCGAGCATGCCGGGGAGGATCGAGAGGTAGCCGCCGTCGACGGAGACGAAGGCGGCCATGAGGACCAGTCCCGCTCCGCCCAGGAAGATCCCCGCGGCCATCGTCGAACGGCTGCCGATGCGCGCGGCTGCCCGCGGTGCGAGGCCGGAGGCGACCATCATCAGCAGCGCCATCGGCATGAGCGCCAGGGTGGAGCGAAGACCGGACCAGCCGAGCACCGCCTGGAAGTACGGGAAGAGGACCACGAAGATCCCTGCCTGCACTCCGAAGACCGTCAGGAGCGACAAGGACCCACTCGCGAGACCTCGCTCCCGGAACAGGCGTACGTCGAGGAGTGGAGCCTGTCGCTTCAGCTCCCACGCCACGAATCCGGCCGCTGCGACGGCGCCGACGAGGAGGCTGAGGAGCGTCGCGGGCGCGGTCCAGCCTTGTTGGGGGCCCTCGTGGAGAAAGAGGACGAGCCCGACCACCGCGACCACGGACGTCAGCGAACCGATGCCGTCGAACGCGTGCGGCGACTCCTCGCGCGAGTCCGGGATGGATCGCAGTGCCATGACGACGGCGACGACGACGAGCACGACCGGCAGGACGAAGAGCCACCGCCAGCTGGCCAGGTCGACCAGGACGGCCGACAGGTACATCCCCAGGATGCCTCCCCCGCCGGCGACGCCCGTCCACACGCCGATCGCCTTGGAGCGCTCCTCGTCCGGGAAGGTGGAGGTGATGACGGACAGGGTGACCGGCATGATCATGGCTGCGCCCACGCCGCTCAGGAAGCGCGCGGCGAGCATGATCTCGGCCGACGTGGCGAGGCCGGCCGCCGCACTCGCCACACCGAAGAGGAGCAGGCCCGCGACCAGCATCGGTCTGCGCCCCCACCGGTCGCCCAGCGCGCCGAGCGGCAGGAGCAGCGCGGCCAGAGTGATGGTGTAGAGGTTGATGAACCACAGGACCTCGGCCTGCGAGGCGTCGAACGCGACGGTCAACTCCGGCTGGGCGACGTTCAGTCCGGACACCGAGGCGATGACGGCCATGAGCGCGACGCAGACGCCGACGAGGACGGCCCGCCGTTGTCGTGGGTCCTGGATGGTCGGGTCGGGAGCCTGCGCGCCCGGGGACAGGTTCGTACTCATGGGATTCCTTCTCACGGGACTTCTCTGACGAGGGCAGCGGGACGCGGCGCCGCGGCAGCGGTTCCCGGCGACGTGGGGCGTGGGTCGTGTGATCAGGGAGGTGTGGTCTCGCGCGTGCGATCTGGGGCGGGTGACCAGGAGTGTGTGATCACGCGTGTGTGATCAGGGGCGTCGGGTGGCGCGTACGACGACGTCGTGGAGGGGGACGGCTCGGCCCCCGCGGCCGGTGAGCGTACGAGGACCCTCTTCGGCGGTGACGATCTCCCACTCCCCGCCGTCCAGGCGCGCGGTGATGGCCTCGGCTGTGGCCGACGCCTCGGCAGGATGGTGGTGTCCGTGCCCGGTGGGGCCCGAGGTGTGCAGGTGTCCCACGATGAGCAGCGTGCCGCCGGGGGCCACCCATCCGGCGATGCGGTCGTAGAACTCCAGCTGGGGCATCGCCGGGTGGGCGTAGTGGGTCATGACCAGGTCGAACCGCGTATCCGGGCGCCAGCTGCCCAGATCCGCCTCGACCCACCGCACCCGCTCGGCGGCACCGCTCTCCGCCGCGCGCTCGGCGGCCAGGGCGAGCGCCTCGGACGAGATGTCGGCGGCGGTGACCTGCCAGCCACGGGAGGCGAGCCGGATCGCCTCGGCACCGCTGCCGCACCCCGCGTCCAGGGCCGTGCCCGGTGTCAGGCCGTCGGTCTCACGGGTGAGGTACGGGTTCGGCGGGTTGCCGGCCATGGATCCGGGTCGGTCGGCCGACCCCTGTTGCCAGTGCCGTTCCCA
Source organism: Streptomyces sp. NPDC127119 (assembly GCF_042677425.1). Taxonomy (NCBI): domain Bacteria; kingdom Bacillati; phylum Actinomycetota; class Actinomycetes; order Kitasatosporales; family Streptomycetaceae; genus Streptomyces; species Streptomyces sp. NPDC127119. The sequence goes on from NZ_JBHXTO010000164.1 coordinate 7,055, forward strand.
ATATTCCTTGTCGAAGTCGAATCCGTGCGTCGCCACTGCGCCCTCCATGTACGTGACCCCTCTGCAGGTGCGTTTCTCGGTCCGAACCTCGGTTCCTGCCTCGGCTCGTGTTTCGGTTCGTGCTTCACAGTGCAGAGGGGTGGGGCCATTCAGCAAACGTCGTTGCCGAATGGCAAAATGGCGGCATGGATGAAGCGATCGACCGCACTCTGGACGCCGTCGGACCGAGGCTGAAGCGTCTTCGGCTGAACAGGGGCGTCACGCTCACCGACCTCGCGACGGAGACCGGCATCTCCACCAGCACCCTGTCCCGGCTGGAGGCGGGGCTGCGGCGCCCCACACTGGAGCAGCTGCTTCCGCTTGCTCGCGCCTACGGGGTCACGATCGACGAGCTGGTCGACGCACCGCCGACGGGCGATCCCCGTATCAATCTGCGTCCCATCCCCTGCGGTGACGGCTCGGTCGTCCTGCCGCTGACCCGCAGGCCCGGGGGCATCCAGGCCTACAAGTTCGTCCTGCCGACCGGAAACGACGACGCCGAACCCGACCTGCGTACCCACGAGGGCTATGACTGGGTCTACGTCCTCAACGGAACGCTCCGCCTCGTCCTCGGGGAGCACGACCTGATCCTCCGGGCCGGGGAGGCCGCGGAGTTCGACACCCGCACCCCGCACTGGTTCGGGGCCACCGACGCCGGTCCCGTCGAGTTCCTGAGCCTCATCGGAAGACAGGGCCAACGCGCACACGTCCGGGCCGCGCCCAAGCAAGTCCCGGCCGAGCGAGCCGAGCCAGTCGAGTGAGTCGATGAGCCGAGTGAGAGGTCAGTCCGAGGTCAGTGGGAGGGCTCGCAGACCGAGGGTCAGGCCAGGCCCGCCGCGATGGCCCGGCGTACGGCGTCGGGGCGGTCCCGGATGCCGGCCTTGGCGAACAGGTTGTTGATGTGGGTCTTGACCGTGGCCTCGCTGATGAAGAGCTTCTCGGCGATGGCCCGGTTCGGCAGGCCCTGGCCGATGAGGGTGAACACCTCGCGCTCGCGTGGAGTCAGGTCCGGCGGAAGTGCCTGGTCCGGGGCCGACGGACGGGCGCGGGCGGTGGCGAGGAGACGGTCCTGGACCTCTCGGTCGAGCACGGACTGTCCCGCGGCGGCGGCGCGGATCGCTCGGATGATGTCCTGGCGCCCCGCGTTCTTCGTGAGATAGCCGCGGGCTCCGGCGCCCAGTGCGGCCAGTATCGATTCGTCGTCGGCGAAGGTGGTGAGCACGACCACGGCGACCTGGGGGTGTTCCTCGCTCAGGCGGCGGGTCGTCTCGATGCCGTCCATCACGGGCATGCGCAGGTCCATCAGGACGACGTCCACCGATGCGGCGGCCACGGCGGCGAGGACTTCGGTGCCGTCCGCCGCGGCGGCGACGACCTCGATGTCCTCGGACATGCCGAGCACCGCGGCAAGGGGCTCGCGGACGGCGGCCTGGTCGTCGGCGACGATCACCTTCAACCGCTGTGTGTCATCCGCCTTCAACCGCTGCGTGTCATCGGTCGGTTCACTCATCCCGGGATCACTGCCTCCACCTGCCAGCCGCCTTGGTCGGGGCCCTCGGTGACGGGGCCCGCGGTAATGGTGCCACCCAGCAGGGCGACGCGCTCACGCATCCCGATCAGCCCCATTCCGCTGCCGACGCCCGCGGTCACCTCGCGGGTCGCGGGCCCGTTGCGGATTCTCAGTGTCGTCGATGCGGCGTCGAACGTCAGCTCCACCCCGGCGTCACCGCCCGGGGCGTGCCGGGCGGCGTTGGTCAGCGCCTCCTGCGCGATGCGCAGCAGGTTCTGGGTGACCTGGGCCGGCAGTTCGCGGACGGTTCCGGTGACGGTGAGGGCATCGCGGTGGCCGGAGGACTCGACCATCGCGCTCAGACTGTCGAGCAGCGGAAGGGAGTCCTCCCGCAGCGCGTGCACGGTCCACTGGGCCTGCTTCAGGCTCTCCTTGACCATGCTGTGTGCCTTGTTGTTCGCCTCGCGGACCTTTTCCAGGTCGCCGGTGTCGATCAGGGCGTCCGCCAGTTCCAACTGCATGTTGATTCCGGCCAGCGAGTGGGCCAGTACGTCGTGGACGTCCCGGGCGATGCGGCCACGTTCGGTGAGTACGGCGGTCCTGGCCTCGGCGCGGGCGGCCCGCTCGGCGGACTCGGCGGACGAGAGCATCGCCTCCATGGCGCGCTGTCTGCTGCGGCTGAGGATTCCTGCCACCACCGGAACGCCGATGGTGAGGCCGACGGTCCAGGGCAGCGCCTCGTGGCCGGGGCCCAGGCGGAAGTACAGGACGCCGCTGCAGAGGAGGCTGGTCAGAGCCGCGAGCGAGAGGGCCTGCTTCAGAGGGAGCCGGTAGCCGATGTGGCCGACGATGAAGTAGGCGAACAGGTAGCCGGAGCCGGTGCGGCTCACTCCGATCAGTGCGGCGGCCGCCAGGACACCCGTGGTCAGCCAGACGAGCGCGACGCGGGGCGGAACCTTGGCGTCGGGAAGGTGCCTCGCCATCAGGGCCACGGAGTTGACCACGAGCAGGGCGGCCACCGCCAGACCACGACCGCCGGTGTCCAGCGGGCGGACGGTCACGAACGAGGCGACGACGACCGACAGGGTGATGGCCCACTGCAGCCGGGGGTCCTGGCGGGGCACGACCCGAGGGCCGGGCTCCCTGTCGGGGGCCGGCCCGGGGTGCGGGGCGCTCACTGATGCGGACACGCCGCGACCATAGCCCACGGTCAGACCGTGTGGTCGAGGGCTGCGGCGGCGGGGCGCGGGCCCACGGAGAGCTGCGGCTCGCGCATCGCCAGACGGCTCCTGACGAAGATCGTCGCCAGCCGGGTGATCACCTCGGTGAGCGCCATCAGCACGAACGCGGCGACCCAGGCCTGGCTGGTGGTGATGTCGTGGGCGAGGCTGAACCGGCCCACGTCGTCGGCGCCGCCGTGGTCGACCCATACCTGGAATCCCATGCGCGCACCCATGCCGAGGACCCACAGGACCGCCGATATGGCGCCCGCCTTGATGAAGAGGTGTCCGTCGGCGCTGCGGATCCGGGTGTAGACGCCGCCTGCGACGCCGAGCGCGGCGCCTGCACCGACCAGCGCTCCGATCAGCACCAGGTCGTTGCCCGCGGAGGGGATGGTGTGCAGGTACTGGGAGGCCACGAAGGCCACGATCCCCAGCGGGATCAGATAGGACTTGAGGCCCAGACGGCCTTCCCGCAGCTGCCGGAAGACAACGAGCACGAGGGCGATATCGGTGATCCAGTCGGTGGTGGTCATGTCCTCAAGACTGGCGTTCCCGGGCCTGGAACGCCTGGACCCACGGGTGGAAGTACGGGTGGAGTTCGGCCCCGGGTCGCCTCCACCCGCGGCCGATCCGGCACGGTCGTCGGGCCGGCCTACCGGCCACCCGTCCGGCCCACCATCGCGCGCCGCCGAGCCGGTCTCTTCCTAGCGTCGACACGATGGCCATTCGGGCCAGTAGGAGGAACTCATGCCACGCCGTGTCACCCTCGCCTGCATAGCCGGTGCCATCGTGTCCGTCGCCTCATTCACCGGTACCGCCCACGCCCAGGACCTCGACTGCCGCAACTTCACCTACCAGGAAGACGCGCAGGCCGTGTACGACCAGGACCCCAGTGACCCGAACCGGCTCGACGAGGACCAGGGCCCGGACGACGGCATCGCCTGCGAAGTTCTGCCCCGCCGTAGCGTCGCCCTCACCACCCCGGCCTCACGTGCCCCCTCCTCCGCCCCCTCCTCGGTCCCCTCCTCCGCGCTGCCCACGCTCGGAGCGCGTGCCGGCGTCGGCGGCGCCTCCGCGTCGCATCCCTCCGGCTGGGACATCGGCATCGGTGCGAGCCTCACCACGGGCGCGGTGCTCGCCGTCGGCCATGTCGCGCTGCACCGCCGCGGGCGACTGCACCGTCTCGCTTCCAGAGGCAGCCGCGACGAGCAGTGACCCCGTGTCCGTCGGCGTCCGGTGCGTCGAGCCGCGTCAGTCGTCCTGTTTCCACGAGCCGATGGGGCGGCCGTCCACGCAGCGCACTCGGAGTTCTGCCTTGCCCGCGGCGCCCTCGAACTTCACGTCGGCGTGTTCGTCGTCGGGGCCGGGGTCGGCGCTCTTCACTCCGTATCCCTGAGCGGGGGCCCACGACAGCAGTCGTACGGTCCCTCCCTGGCATGTTGCGATGGCCGTGCCGCCCGGCGCGGAGAATGTCTTCTGGACCCCGTCCCCGGTGGCGGTGGGAACAGGGGTGGCCGAGGACGTGGGCGTGGACGTGTGCTCCCCGGTGTCAGGAGTCGCGCTCGGTGTCGCCGTGTCCGATCCCCCACCGGGGCCGGTCGACGACGAGGACTGCGCCGCGTCGAGTTGCTGCTCGACCTGTTCCGCGCTGAGCGTCCTGCCGTCGGAGGAGCCGGTGATCCCGTCCCCGATGATCTCGACGGCGGCCAGGCCGGTGAGCGTGGCGGCCACGGCGGCGGCCGTCCAGCCGGCCAGGGCGAGGAAAGTACGGGATGGCATGTGTACGACTATGCCCCGGCCGTCGATAAGGCGGGCACCGGGGAAGCCTAAGGGATGGTTAACAGCGCGGACCTGCCCGACCGCTCGGATAGCGTGCCTGCTGTGGTTCACCTCCTGATAGTCGAAGACGACCCGACGATACGGACGCCGTTGCTCCGCGCCCTGCGCGAGCGCGGTCACGCCGTCGCCGCCGCGCACACCGCGATGGGCGGACTGCAGACAGCGCTGGACGAGCGTCCCGATCTCGTGGTCCTCGACCTCGGCCTGCCCGACCTCGACGGCATCGAACTGCTGCGCATGCTGCGAGCGGTCAGCCCCGTACCGGTGATCATCGCGACGGCCCGGGACGACGAGGCGGAGATCGTCCGGGGGCTGGACGCCGGCGCCGACGACTACGTGGTCAAGCCGTTCACCGCCGCCCAACTGGAGGCACGGATCAGGGCGGTGCTGCGGCGCGGCGCCAACTCCCGGGAACCCGCAGCAGCGACCGTCGTCGGTGAACTGCGCATCGACCCGGGCACGCGCGAGGCGAGCCTCGCCGGAACAGTTCTCGACCTCACACCCCGCGAGTTCGACCTCCTCCACCATCTCGCCGGCCGGGCGGGACAGGTCGTCAGCAAACGGGAACTCCTAACAGAAGTGTGGCGGGTGCCGTACGGAAGCGCCGACAAAACCGTGGACGTACACCTGTCCTGGCTGCGCCGCAAACTCGGCGAGAGTGCGCAGGAACCCCGCTATCTGCACACCGTACGAGGTGTCGGTGTCAGGCTGAGCGCGCCCGCGGACCCGGCATGAGACGCCGGCTGACCCTGCTCGTCGCGGCGACCATGTGCCTGGCGCTCCTCGCGTTCGTCGTACCCCTGGCACTGCTGCTGCGTACGGTCGCGCAGGACCGTGCCACCGTCGCCGCCAACGCGGATGCGCAGAGCCTCGTCTCGCTGGTGGGGACCGCGGACCCGGCGACCCTGCGGACCAGCGTCGAGCACGTGGCCGCCGGGGCCCGGGGGCCGCTCACCGTCTTCCTCGCCGACGGATCGGTCCTGGGCACCCCGGTGGCCAGGACCAGTGCCGTACGCCTCGCCGGCCTGGCCGGGGTCAGCCGGACCGTGGAACGGGCCGACGGACGCGAGATCGTCGTCGCCGTGCTCGGCCGCCCGGACGGCACCGCTGTCATCCGCGCCTTCGTGCCCGCCGCCGAACTGACCCGCGGGGTCACGCAGGCCTGGCTCGTACTCGCCGGTCTGGGCGTCGCGCTCCTGCTGCTGGGGCTGCTCGTGGCCGACCGCCTCAGCCGCGCCCTGGTGAGCCCCATCTCGGATCTGTCCGCCGTGTCCCACCGGCTCGCGCGGGCCGATCTCACGGCCCGCGCCCGCCCCGACGGGCCGCCGGAACTGCGCGAGGTGGCCGGCGCCCTCAACCATCTCGCCGACCGGATCCGGGAGTTGCTGCGCGAGGAACGCGAACAGGTCGCGGATCTCTCCCACCGGCTCCGAGCACCCCTCACCTCCCTGCGGCTGGAGGCGGAATCACTGACCGGGACCGACGCCGCCCGGATCACCGCCCGCGTGGACGCCATGGAACGGGCGGTCACCGGCCTCATCAGCCAGGCCAGGCACCGCCCGGAGGCGGACGCGCACGCGCAGTGCGACGCGGCCTCGGCGCTCCGCGACCGGGTGGCGTTCTGGACCGTACTGGCCGAGGACACCGGGCGGGCCGTCACCCTGGACGTGGCAGCGGAGGACCCCATGCCCGTCGGTGTCCAAGCGGACGAACTCGCCGCCGCCGTGGACGCGTTGCTGGGGAACGTGTTCGCCCACACCCCCGACGGGACCGCCTTCTCCGTCACCCTGTCACCCCGCCCCGGCGGTGGGGCCGTGCTCACGGTGGCCGACGACGGCCCCGGGCTGTCGGCGGACCTGGCCCAGCGGGGCACCAGCCTCGGCGGATCCACCGGCCTGGGCCTGGACATCGCCCGCCGGGCCGCCCAGTCCAGCGGCGGCCGCATGACCCTGACGACCGGCCGGTCGGGCGGCGCCCGCGTGACCCTGGAACTGGGATCCCCCACGCCCCGGCTCTCCCCTCTCCCTCCTTCTCCCCCTCCCTCGTGATCGCCTTAGCGCGCTCTTAGCATTGCCGCAGCGCGGCCCTATCCCGGCCCGCGCGAACCTCTCCTCAACACCAGCAATCACAGGAGGTTCGCCATGAAGCGCGCATCACTCGTCCTGCTCACGTCGGGAGCACTGGTCGCCGCGATCACCGGTACCGCGTTGGCAGGCGGAAGCGACGACGCCTCGCACTCCCGCAGCACGTCGTCGGCCTCGACCTCGGCATCGGCATCGGCCTCACCCGGACCGGCCTCCGACGCACCGAGCGCGTCCCCGTCCCAGTCGGAGTCCGAATCCGAGTCCAAGTCCGGGGCGCCGACCACGGCTCCGACAACGGACGACGACACGACCGGACCGGCCACAGCCACGGCCACCCCCACGCACCCGAACTCGTCGGTGGGCAGCCGACGCGCCGGGGAGATCGCGCTCGCCCACGTGGGCGGCGGAACCATCAGCGAGGTCGAGGCCGAGACGGAACACGGCCGCGCGGTGTGGAGCGTGAAGATCCTCAAGAACGGCAGCCGGTACGAGGTCCATGTCGACCGGGGCAGCGGCGAGATCACGCGGTCACGCACCAAGTCCGACGACGACCACGGTGGCTCCGAGGACGACGGCAGTCACGGGCGCCACGGCCGTCACCACGGCTGATCCTGCGACTGCCGGGTGCCGGCCGCGGCGCTACCTGCGTGAGAGCGTGCGGGTGACGCCGGTGGCGATGGTCGTGGCCGGCACCCGGCCCGCGGCGGTCGACTTCGCAGCGGACCACTGCTGCCGGCCACCCGGGGTGACAGCGTGGCGGAGGTCGACGGGCCCCCGCGCAGTCCGGTCGCCGTATCCGTTGCGGCGCGGTCGCCGGGTCGGTTCAGGCCCGGGCTGTCGCGGTCGCGGTGGCCCGGGCCGGCAGTTCGAGGCCGAGGTTCTCGCGCAGGGTGGTGCCGGTGTAGTCGGGAGCGACGATCTTCCGCTTGCGCAGCTCGTGGAGGAGGCCGTTGACGGCGAAATCGTGCTGCTTCGGATCCGCGAGGCCACTCAGCGAGATCACGTCGAGGACACCTGCCCGGAACCGTTCCTCGACCGCGTCGGCGAGCTGCTCGGGCGTTCCCGCGGCGGCCCAGTGCCCGGTGTCCTGGGCCGCGACGACGAGCTCCCGCAGGGTGTAGCCCTGGCGCGCGTAGCCCGCGAAGATGTCGACGCGGCCTCGGCGGCGGTTCACCGAGGTGAGGTCGGGCAGCAGGCTCTCCGGCAGCTTCGCGTCCAGCGGGATCTCCGACAGGTCGACTCCCCCGCCGAGCATGTCGGCCACCTGGGTACGGCCGCGTTCGAAGTCGATCGACTCCCGCCTCTCACGTACGAGCCGTTGTGCCTCCTCCTCGGTCGAGCCGTAGGTGGCGTGCAACGAGCTGAAGACGAGCGGCAGTCCGCCGGCCCGTCCGAACCGTTCGGCCCGGCTCCGGATCTTTCTGGTGAAGTCCACCGCGATGTCCAGGGTCGGCAGCGAGGTGAACACGATTTCGGCGTACCGGGCGCCCAGTGCCTGACCGGCCTCCGACTGACCGGCCTGCATCTGCACCGGGCGCCGCTGCGGCAGCGGCGGGATGTTCAGCGGGCCCGCCACGGTGAAGAACGGACCCGAGTGGTCGATCGGATGCACCCGGTCGCGGTGCAGCACCGCCTTGCCGTCCGCACCGACGGTCAGCGCCCCGGGTTCCCAGCTGTCCCACAGGGCGTTGACCACCTCCAGGGTCTCCGCGGCGCGCGCGTAACGCTCCTCGGGGCCGGGCAGGTCACCCGGGCCGAAGTTCTCCTCGCCGATGGAGGAGGTGACCAGGTTCCAGGCGGCCCGCCCGTTGCTGACGTGATCGAGGGTGCCGAACAGCCGGGCCAGGTTGTACGGATGGTGGAACGTCGTCGAGACCGTGGCGATCAGGCCGATCCGCGAGGTCACCTGGCTCAGCGCCGAGACGAAGACCAGCGGTTCCTGCGAGCCGATCGGGCCCTGGGCGCCGAAGCTGAGCAGATCGGCGGTGAACAGGGCGTCGATCCGCGCGGCCTCGGCGAGTCTCGCCACACGTACGGCCGTGTCCAGCGTCGAGCGGGTCGGGTCGATCGCCAGGTCGTAGGTCTCGGACGTGCCGCCTGCTCCGGTCACGGTCTTCAGCGTCCTGGGGCGTTCTGCACTCACGAATCGTCCATTCCCACCGGTCCGTGAGCGGTGTCGCCGTCGGTGTCGACGTCCAGGTCGACCCCGACAGCGACACCGGGCCGGCACCGGTGACGTCTGAGGGAGGAGGAATTCCGGCGGCGCGTGTGGGTGTCGTCCGGACCTGCCGGACACACCGGACCGGACGCGACCGGGCGAGGCCGCGGCACCACGCGATACGCACGGACACATGGACGCGCGGAACACGAGGGACATGCGAGGCGCGCGAGGTGGGCGGGGCACACACGGGTTTGCCGGGGAGAGCCGGAACCGAGGTCGGTCGACCGAGGTCAGTTCCGGAAAAAGGGGTCAGCTACAGAGCGCGCCGTGCGTCCGGCACAGGTCCACGTGCCGACGCTTCGTCCAGACCGGCAGCGTCACCGCGCTGCGGACCGGCCTGCCTTGTGACGCGCTCAAGGTGACTCCCGCGCTAGGTGATTGCGCAATGAACGTACGTTGCGGGGGTGCGCCCTTGTCAAGAGCGCACCCCCGCACCCCGGCTCCGCACCGCATCCGCATTCGGACCCGGACCCCGACCCGGACCCGGACCCGGACTGCACACCCTCCGCCGCCCAACTCCCCACGTTGCCAGCACATTTCGCGGAACGATCTTTCCGGGAACCCTCTCCCGCAGCAGTCATCGGATGGCTAGTGTCCAGCCGTCCGCTTGCAATCGACTCGATCAAGGACGCCCGTGCGACTGATGCATCCCGGCAGACACAGACTGCTGGCCATCGGAACGGCCCTCGTGGCGCTGACGGCAACCCCGTCCGCCGTCGCGGCCGACCTGGACCTGTCCACCCCCACCGACAACGTTGCCAGTTCCGGCAGCGCGGCCACCGCCTCAAGGACCGACACCCACGGCAAGGGCCACACCGTCACGCTGCTGACAGGTGATCAGGTCACCGTCACTCCGGGTGGCGCCGGTCCCGACACCGTCTCCGTACAGGGGCCGGACGGTCTGCGTGCCGACGCGCGGATCACCCGGCAGGGCGACGACACGTACGTGTACCCGTCGTCCGCCGACACCTATGTCGGCTCCGGCCTGCTCGATCCCGAACTCTTCAACGTCACCCGCCTGTTGGCCGAGGGGTACGGGGACACCCACGCCGACGGCCTGCCCCTCATCGTCAGTTACGCCTCCGCCGCCCGGCGCAGGTCGGACGCCACGTCGTTGCCCGAAGGGGCCACCGGGGCGCGGGCGTTGAGCAGCATCAACAGCACCGCGCTCGTCCAGGACCGTACCCGGGCCGAAGCCTTCTGGAGCGACCTGACCGCGCCCGAGGCGAAGACGGCGACCACGACCGCGAGCGCCGCCGAAAGCGCCCCGAAGCTGGCCGGCGGCATCCAGAAGGTGTGGCTCGACGGCAAGGTCGAGGCCGAACTCGCGGACAGCACCGCGCAGATCGGCGCGCCCGAGGTCTGGGCGAAGGGCAACACCGGTGCGGGTGTCGACGTCGCCGTCCTGGACACCGGCTACGACAGCGGGCATCCCGACCTGAAGGACGTCGTCGACTCGTCGGAGAGCTTCGTACCCGGCGAGGACGTCACGGACCGCAACGGGCACGGCACCCACGTGGCGTCGACCATCGCCGGCAGCGGAGCCGCCTCGGAGGGCGGCGTCGAGAAGGGGGTCGCGCCGGGCGCGAGGCTGCACGTGGGCAAGGTCCTGAGCGACGCGGGCAACGGTTACGACTCCTGGATCATCAGCGGCATGGAGTGGGCGGCCCGTGACGCCAAGGCGAAGGTCGTGAGCATGAGTCTCGGCTCCAACGGCCCCTCCGACGGCAGTGACCCGATGAGTCAGGCCGTGAACCGTCTCAGCGCCGAGACCGGCACCCTGTTCGCCGTCGCGGCGGGCAACGCCGGACCGTACGACCACACGGTCGCGGCTCCCGGTGCCGCGGACGCCGCGCTCACCGTGGGCGCCGTCGACGCGGACGACACCGTGGCGGAGTTCTCCAGCCGCGGTCCCCGGCTGCGGGACGACGCCCTGAAGCCCGAGATCACCGCGCCGGGGGTGGGCATCCTGGCGGCGCGCTCGCAGTACACGTCGGGCTCCGGCTCGTACACGGCGAAGAGTGGTACGTCCATGGCGACCCCGCATGTGGCCGGTGCCGCCGCGCTGGTCGCCGCGGCGCATCCCGGCTGGACCGGCTCCGAGATCAAGGACGCGCTGGTCAGCAGGTCGAAGGCCACGCCGGACAACCCGGCCGACGCGGGCGGCAACGGCCGGGTCGACACGGTCGCCGCCACCGAGGGAACGCTGTTCGCCACGGGCACGGTGGACGCCGGTATCCACACCACCAGCGAGCCGGGCGAGACCGTCGAGAAGACGGTCAGGTGGCGCAACGACGGCGCCGAGCCGGTCACGGTCGACCTGTCGGTGACCGCCACGGAGACGGCGCCCGCGGGCCTGTTCACCGTCGCCGACAAGCAGCTCGTCGTCCCCGCGGGCGGTTCCGCGTCGACGACCGTGACCACCCATCTCGACCGGGCCGCCACCGAGCAGCGCTACACGGCACAGCTCACCGCCGAGGCCTCGGGCAGGACGCTGACCAGGTCGCTCCTCGGGGTCAGCACGTACGAGGAGCCCTTCCATCTGCGCGTCCAGGTGACCGACCGCGCCGGCGATCCGAGCCCGTCGCTCGTCTTCGTCAACTGGCAGCGGCAGGGCGACGAGTACGCCCAGTCCGCGAACGCGGCCGGCGGCGCGCTCGACGCTCTCGTACGGCCCGGTACGTACACGGTCTGGGTCTGGGCACCGGTCGAGGGAACGCACGGCGAGTCCTCGCGGGGCCTGGCGCTGCTGAGCGCGCCCACCGTGGAGGTGCGCGGCGACACGGACGTCACCCTCGACGGGACGCGTCTGGTGCGGACCCGCGTGGTGACGCCGAAGGCCAGCACGGACAGCGATGTCCGGGTCGACTTCAGCCGCACGTTCGGGGACGACTCGCCTCCGGTCGTCGACTCCTGGACGGTCGGCAGCGGGTACGACAGCCTGTGGGCCCTGCCGACCGTGAGGCCCGCCTCGGGCGAGCTGACCTACACGGCCCGCTGGCGCATGCAGCAGCCCCTCGTCAGCCTGACCTCCGGGAAGCAGGACTTCGACGACCTGTGGGTCCAGCCCGGATCCGCCGACCCGGCCGAGGGCGACCGCACGCTGCGGGCCGTCCACGCCGGTGCCGGTCTGACGGAGGACTACGAAGGGCTGGACGCCCGGGGCAGGATCGCCGTGGTGAACTACCTCCCGGAGGACGAAGAGGACGACGGGGACGAGGAGGGCGACGAGGACCTCACGGCCGGAAAGGCCGCCGCCGCTGCCGCCGACCAGGTGCAGTCCGCGGAGAAGGCCGGTGTCGCGCTGCTGGTGATCGTCAACGACGTCGACGGCAGGCTCCGCGAGCCCGTCCGCAAGACCCCGCTCACCGTCGTGGGCCTGTCCCGCACCGAGGGCACGGCACTGATCGACCGCATCAAGGCGAGCCCGGACGGCTCCGTCGCGATGCGCACGGTCACCCACGCGAAGACGGGCTACCTGTACGACCTCGTGCGCTCCTGGCACGACAAGATCCCCGAGAAGCCGACGTACGCGCCGACCGAACGGCAGCTCGCCCGCGTCGACGTCGACTTCCGGAACGACCCGGCGAAGGAGGTCGACGAGTTCCGCTACGACATCCAGCCCTACCTCGGCGTGAAGATCGGTATGCAGCGGCTGTCCCACTCCGGGGCGCGGCGCACCGACTGGGTGACCCCGGACCGCGAGGTCCGGTGGATGGAGGAGGCGACGACGGCTTTCGCGACGCAGAAGTCCGGCGTGGTCACCTACCCGGCCGGGCGGAGCACGTACGTGCAGTGGTTCGGGCCCGTGCAGCGGCCCCGGGTCAACGTCAGCGAGACCCTGCCGCGGCGCACCGGCGACACCGTCGAGGCGTACGTGCCGGGCTGGGGTGACGGTACGAACGGTCATGTGAGCACCTACGGGACCGGTACGACCTCGCAGCGGACGGAGCTGTACCGGGGCAACACCCTGGTGGCGGGTTCCGACGGCTACTCCGTGGCGGGCGAGGTGCCGGCGGCCAGGGCCGACTACCGTCTGGTGACCACGACGGAGCGCACCGAGGGATTCCCGTACTCGACCTCCACCCGTACCGAGTGGGGCTTCGCGTCGGCGACCCCCAGGAAGGGTGAGAGCGGTCTGCTGCCGCTGGTGCAGCTCGACTACCTGATCCCGACCGCGGCCGACGGAACGGCCGAGCGGACCGCGTCCGTGCTGGTCACGGCCTCGCATGTGCCGGGAGTCTCCGTCGCCGCGACCCGGGTCGACAAGGTCGAGGTGTCGTACGACGACGGGCGGAGCTGGCGGCGGGCCTCGCTGTCCACGTCGTCCAAGGGCGCGCTCACCCATCTCGCCGCTCCGCGGACGGCCGATTTCCTCTCGGTGCGGGTCCACGCGTCCGATGCGCGGGGGAACTCCGTCACGCAGACGGTGATGCGGGCGGTGGGGGTCGGCTGACCGGAGCCGGCCGAGTACGGGGCTACTGCGGCGCCTGATTCCTGGGCGCCGCGGTAGCCC
>NZ_JBHXTO010000165.1:0-20151 GCF_042677425.1 Streptomyces sp. NPDC127119
ATACACCACCCCCCACCCGGCTTAACCCCTGGAGCACAAAATCGCCTAGGGCAAGCGCGCGTACGGGGATGGGGGCGCCCGGTTTACACGGGGCGCCCCCTTCCGCGTACGGACAAGAACGACTGCTACGCGCCGAGCAGCTTCCTCACCCGCTCCTGGCCCACCGCGAGCAGCAGGGTGGGCAGGCGCGGGCCGGTGTCGCGGCCCACCAGCAGGTGGTAGAGCAGCGCGAAGAACGTGCGCTGGGCGACCTTGATCTCCGCCGGGAGTTCCTTGGGCGTGGCGTCGGCGGAGAAGCCGGCCTGGACCTTCGGAACGCCGTAGACGAGGTGGGTGAGCCCGTCCAGCGACCAGTGCGTGTCGAGACCGTCGAGCAGCAGCCGCAGTGAGGCGCGGCCCTGGTCGTCGAGGGACGCGAGGAGTTCGGCGTCCGCGTCCTTGCGCACGACGGTCCGCTGGTCGGCGGGGACCTGGGTGTTGATCCACGCCTCCGCCTTGTCGAGCCGCGGCCGGACCTCGTCGAGCGAGGTGATCGGGTCCGCGGGGTCGAGCTCGCCGAGGATGCGCAGGGTCTGGTCCTCGGCGCCGGCGGTGATGTCGGCGACGGAGGCGAGCGTGCGGTAGGCCATCGGACGGGGCGTCCTCGCGAGCTCCCCGGCCGCGGTGCCGACGGCGCGCGCGTAGGCGGCGACGTCCCCCGGCAGGGCGGACCCGTCGTCGACCTTGCCGCCCAGCTTGTCCCACTCGTCGTAGAGCCGCTGGATCTCCTGGTCGAAGGCGATCTTGAACGACTGGTTGGGCCGGCGGCGGGCGTAGAGCCAGCGCAGCAGCTGCGGCTCCATGATCTTCAGCGCGTCGCCCGGCGTGGGCACGCCGCCCTTGCTGGACGACATCTTCGCCATCCCGGAGATCCCCACGAAGGCGTACATGGGCCCGATGGGCTGCTTGCCGCCGAAGATGCTGCCGACGATCTGCCCGCCGACCTGGAAGCTGGACCCGGGGGACGAGTGGTCGACACCGCTCGGCTCGAAGACGACGCCCTCGTAGGCCCAGCGCATCGGCCAGTCGACCTTCCAGACGAGCTTGCCGCGATTGAACTCGCTGAGCCGGACGGTCTCCGAGTAGGCGCATTCGCTGCAGCTGTACGTCAGCTCGGTGGTGTCGTCGTCGTACGCCGTGACGGTGGTGAGGTCCTTGCCGCAACCGCCGCAGTACGGCTTGTACGGGAAGTACCCGGCGGACCCGGTGCCGTCGTCCTCGGCGGCGGCGCCGGACCCCTCCGCGGCCTCCAGCTCGGCCTCGTCGAGAGGCTTCTGCGACTGCTGCTTCTTCGGGGGCGCCTTCTTGGTCCGGTACTGGTCGAGGATCGCGTCGATGTCACCCCGGTGCTTCATCGCGTGCAGGACCTGCTCGCGGTAGACGCCCGACGTGTACTGCGCGGTCTGGCTGATCCCGTCGAACTCGACGCCCATCTCGGCGAGCGCCCCGACCATGGCGGCCTTGAAGTGCTCGGCCCAGTTCGGGTACGCGGAGCCCTCCGGGGCGGGGACCGCGGTCAGGGGCCTGCCGATGTGCTCGGCCCAGGACGCGTCGACGCCCGGGACGCCGTTCGGCACCTTGCGGTACCGGTCGTAGTCGTCCCACGAGATCAGATGCCTGACCTCGTGCCCGCGCCGCCTGATCTCGTCGGCGACGAGGTGCGGGGTCATGACCTCGCGCAGGTTGCCCAGGTGGATGGGGCCGGACGGAGACAGTCCGGACGCGACGACTACGGGTTTGCCCGGGGCTCGGCGCTCCGACTCCTCGATGACCTCATCCGCGAAACGGGAGACCCAGTCGGTGGTCTCGGTGCTCTGAGCCACGATCGGCACGTCCTTCTTTCCTACGGTCCACAGTGCTGACCGGCTCATTGTCCCAGCTAGGCCCTCAACCACGAAAACGCCTTTTCCCCGCCACGTACTCGGGGGCTCCGCCCCCGAACCCCCGGTCCTCGCCACCAGCCCGTCCGGCGTTTGAGGACGAGCGCGCAGCGCGATCAGGGGGGCGAGGGGGCGCAGCCCCCATGCAGTGACGGGAAGGGCAGGGGCGGCGGGGGCGAAAAACCCCTTTGCCCCCCGTGGGATACTGGCCTGATCCATGCCCACGAGGAGAACGGCACCCACCCCATGCCCCCGGTCACGTCCCTCACCGCCCACGTCCACCAGCGCCTCGCAACCGCCCTCACGGCAACCCTGCCGGAGACCGCGGACGCGGACCCGCTGCTGCGACGCAGCGACAGGGCGGACTTCCAGGCCAACGGAATCCTCGCCCTGGCGAAGAAGGCGAAGGCCAACCCCAGGGACCTCGCGACCCAGGTCGTCGGCCAGGTCGTCACAGGTGACCTGATCGAGGACATCGAGGTCTCGGGCCCCGGCTTCCTGAACATCACCCTCACGGACCGCGCGATCACGGAGACCCTCGCGGCCCGCGCCGCGGACCCGGCGGACCGTCTCGGCGTGCCGCTCGCCGCGCACCCGGGCACGACGGTCATCGACTACGCCCAGCCGAACGTGGCGAAGGAGATGCACGTAGGCCACCTCCGCTCCGCGGTGATCGGCGACGCGGTCGTGCGCATCCTGGAGTTCATCGGCGAGAGCGTCGTCAGGCGGCATCACATCGGCGACTGGGGCACCCAGTTCGGCATGCTCATCCAGTATCTGGACGAGCATCCGCACGAGCTGGACCGCAAGGCCGCCGGGGACGCCGCCGAGACGGGCGAGGAGGCGATGTCGAACCTGAACCGCCTCTACAAGGCGGCGCGTACGCACTTCGACTCCGACGAGGAGTTCAAGACGCGGGCCCGCCGCAGGGTGGTCGACCTGCAGGCGGGCGACCCGCACACCCTCGCTGTCTGGCAGCGGTTCGTGGACGAGTCGAAGGTCTACTTCTTCTCGGTCTTCGAGAAGCTGGACATGGAGATCCGGGACGCGGACATCGTCGGCGAGTCGGGCTACAACGACATGCTGGACGAGACGTGCCGCCTCCTGGAGGAGTCGGGCGTGGCGGTCCGCTCCGAGGGCGCCCTGTGCGTGTTCTTCGACGACGTGAAGGGCCCGGACGGCAACCCGGTCCCGCTGATCGTGAAGAAGTCGGACGGCGGCTACGGCTACGCGGCGACCGACCTCTCCGCGATCAGGAACCGCGTCTTCGACCTGAAGGCGGACACGCTCCTGTACGTGGTCGACGCGCGCCAGTCCCTGCACTTCAAGATGGTCTTCGAGACGGCCCGCAGGGCGGGCTGGCTGAACGGGGACACCAAGGCGCAGCAGCTGGCCTTCGGCACGGTCCTCGGCAAGGACGGCAAGCCGTTCAAGACGCGTGAGGGCGAGACGGTCCGGCTGGTGGACCTGCTCGACGAGGCGATCGACCGTGCCACGACGGTGGTCCGCGAGAAGGCCGCGAAGATGGGCCTCTCCGAGGAGGAGATCGTCGAGAACGGCCGGTTCGTCGGGGTCGGCGCCGTGAAGTACGCGGACCTGTCCACGTCGGCCGTCCGGGACTACAAGTTCGACCTGGACCAGATGGTGTCGCTGAACGGCGACACGAGCGTGTACCTCCAGTACGCGTACGCCCGTATCCAGTCGATCCTCCGCAAGGCCGGGGACGCGCGTCCGGTGGCCCACCCGGAGCTGGCGCTGGCTCCGGCGGAGCGTGCGCTGGGGCTGCATCTGGACCAGTTCGGCGAGCTGCTCCTGGACGTGGCCGCGGGGTACGAGCCGCACAAGCTGGCCGCGTACCTGTACCAGCTGGCGTCGCATCTGACGACGTTCTACGACCAGTGCCAGGTGCTGAGCGACGCGAACCCGCCGGAGGTCGTCGAGAACAGGCTGTTCCTCGTCGATCTGACGGCCCGCACGCTCCACCGGGGCATGGCGCTGCTCGGCATCAGGACGCCCGAACGCCTCTGACGCCGTTCACCCATTCGGGTGAGCGGCCGGGGAGGGCGCACCCACGCGTGCCGCTCTCCCCGCCGCGGCCTCTCCCTCGGCCTTCCTCGGACCTTCCTCGGACCTTCCTCGGACCGGCCTCTGACCTGCTCAGGCCCTGCCTGTCCGTGCAAGCAAGGGCCAAAGGTTGAGCTGTCCGGGCGCACCCCGGAGTATGCGATGCTGCGGGCCGCCGACCCCGACTCCGGGGTACGTGAGCCTCGTCGAACCGCACGCTGGGAGCGCAATGAGCACTGCACTGCCCTTCTCCATCCCTCCGGCCGGCCGGAGGGTGTGCGCCAGTCATGCTGCCACTCGTTGAGACCGGCGAGGAGCTGGACGCGGTCGTCCGCGACGAGGCCCTGCTGCGGCCGGCCGTGGCGGACCTGTGCGAGCGCCTCGGGCTGGTCCCCAAGCAGATGGTCCGCTACATCGAGGGCTCGCTCCCGGTGTACTCCATCGGCGCCGCGCACGTACTGAAGCTGTTCCCCGCCTTCGAGAAGCTCGACGCCCGGCGCGAGGAGCGGATGCTCAGCCATGTGTACGGCAAACTGCCGGTCCCGACACCGCAGTTGCACTCGGCCGGCGCGTACAAGAACGGCTGGTCCTTCGTCCTGATGTCCCGGCTGCCCGGCCAGGGCCTCGCGGAGGCGTGGCCGCGGATCCCCGCGGCGGACCAGGACCGTATCGTCTCGGAGGCCGGTGAGACGCTCGCGGCGCTGCACGCGCTGAGCCCCGGGCCGCTCTCGGGTCTCGTCGGCCCGTCCGACTGGGGCCTGTTCGTCGAGGCGCAGCGCGCGAACGCGGTGGAGCAGCAGCGCGGGACCGGACTGCCGGAGGTCTGGCTCGAACAGATCCCGTGGTTCCTGAACTCGGTCCCGCTGCCCGCCCCTTCACGACGGGTGCTGCTGCACACCGAGTTCATGCGCGAGCACCTGACGGTGGACCCGGACGGCTGGCGGCTGACCGGTCTCTTCGACTTCGAGCCGGTGCTGGCCGGCCACCCCGCCTACGACTTCGTGAGCGTCGGCCTGTTCCTCTCGTGCGGACAGCCCCGGCTCCTGAAGCGGTTCTACGAGGCCTACGGGCGCCCGCCGTTCGACCCGAACACGGTCATGGCGTACACGCTGCTGCACGTCTACAGCCACCTGGCCTCGTATCTGCGCATGCTGCCGAAACCGCCGGAGCCGACGCTGGACTCGCTCGCGCGGACCTGGTTCGGCACCGACTGACGCGCCCGGGGCCATGGCGACCGGGACGGCTGCGCCCCCTGGGGCCGTTGTCAGTGGCGGGCTCTAAAGTCACGGGCATGGCGACTCTTCCGAACCAGCTGCCGACGCTCGCGGCCGACCCGGCCGGCCGCTCGCTCGGTCTCGACCTCCCGCCCGGTGCCCTGCTCGACACGACGGTCGAGGGCTCCTGGGACGAACCGCTGCTGTGGCGCGCCGACGCCCCGGCGGCGCCGGGCGACTGGCTGCGGCTGGCGTCCGCGCGCCGCACGGCGGGCCTGTGCCCGGTCCTGGTCGGCGGCCGACCGGACAGCGAACCGCACCCGGACAAGTGGGAGCTGGACCCGGACCTCGCGTCCTATCCGGGCGACCACGACGCCGAGGAGGTCCTCGCGGATCTCTGGGAGGAGTGCGCGGCCGAGGCGCAGGACGCCGACTGGCCGGGCCTCGCCCCGGCGGGCGTACCGGACGTCGATCCGGACGTCTGGGCGGCCGAGGTGGCGGACGCGCTCGTCGGCGGCGCGAGCCGGCTGGCGGAGCCGCGCCTCGCGCTCGTCCCGGCCCGCCGCAGCGCGGACGTCCCGGCCGCCGTCGGCTGGTGCGGTCCGGTCAACCACACCGACGACGTGGCGGAGCTGTGCGCGGTCCTGCGTTCCTGGGAGGACCGCTTCGGCGTCCGGGTCGTGGCCCTCACCTTCGACCAGCTGATCGTCTCCGTCGCGGCCCCGCCCAGGACCCTGGCCGAGGCGGAGGCGATAGCCGCCGAGCACTACGCGTTCTGCCCGGACAACATCACGCAGAGCGGCCACGCCTCGCTGCGGGCGTACGCCGAGCGCGAGGTGCTCGGCGCACGCTCCTGGACCTTCTGGTGGGACTGACCGGCAGTCCCCGCCGGCGCCCGCTCAGGGCTTGCGGCCGGTGACCGCGTACACGTTGATGTCCGCGTCCGTCACATCGTTGATGTCGCGGTAGCGGACCTTCTCGATGTCGTCGAGGCCGTCGAGGTAGGCCTGCTCGGGCTGCTCGGGCAGGGGCGCCGCGTTGTCGGGCCGCCAGTGATGGGCGGGTACGACACCGGGCTCGTCGACTTCCAGCCCGTTGTCGGTGAGAAACCGCTCGACCTCCGCCTTCGTCCGCAGCACGAAGGTAAAACCGCGCTCGGTGTACGTCCGCTGGACCGCGCGGACGTTCTCCGCGTTGAGGTCCTCGGTGAGATGGCTGAGGACGAGCCGGCTGCCCGGGGGCAGCGCGTCGATCAGTTCGCGGACGATCGGGTAGGCCCGCTCGTCCTCGACGAAGTGCAGGATCGCCACGAGCGCCAGCGCGATCGGCTGCTCGAAGTCCAGGGTCTTGGCGGCGGCTTCGAGGATCTGGGCCGGGTTCTCCAGATCGGCGTCGATGTAGTCGGTACGCCCCTCGGGCCCGCTGGTGAGCAGGGCACGCGCGTGCGCGAGGACGACCGGGTCGTTGTCGACGTACACGACACGGGAGTCGGGGGCGATGCGCTGGGCGATCTGGTGCACGTTCTCCTGGGTCGGCAGCCCGGTGCCGATGTCCAGGTACTGCCGGATGCCCTCCTCGCCCGTCAGCGTGTTCACGGCCCGGCGCAGGAAGTCGCGGTTGTGCCGGACGTCGAGATAGCCGCGCGGATTGGCGGCGAGCGCGGCGGCCGCCGCGGCCCGGTCCACCGGGTAGTTGTCCTTGCCCCCGAGGAAGACGTCGTAGACACGGGCCGGGTGGGCCTTGGTGGTGTCGATCCTCCTCCTCAGCTCGGCGGGGTCCTGGCTGAGAGCATCACCGGGCATAGGGCCTCTCCCTGGGGAGTCGCGTCAGTCAACGGGCAACAACCTAGCTCCCGCGGTGACTTGATGGTGCCTCAGCCCGGCACATCGGGTTCGTACGCGTTGCGCCCCCAGGCGGAGGCACCGAGCGGATAGTCGTAGGCGGGCCGCCCCACGTTCCCGCTCGTCCGAAAGGGACTGCCGTCGTCGTCGACGCGTACGGTCCCCTTCTTCCCCCCGCTCGACCACTCCAGTTCCAGGTACCAGCTCACGTTGTACGTCCGCGCGTCCGCGAAGACGTAGAACACCTCGGGGTCGGACTCGCTCACCTTGTACGGGAAGTCGCGCTGCCCGGCCCGGGGCGAGGCGTCGGGCCGCCCGGCGTCGAGGTTCACCCCGAACGACGTGGTCTCCACACCGCCCCCGCACCCGACGCCCATCGCGAAGTCGTTCCAGGCGAGCGGCGCGCTCTTGTCCACCACCCGCACATGCAGATCGTCCAGGACGACGGTGGCCTTCCCGGCGCCCTGCACGGTCAGCGCGAGCATCTGCTGCCCGGCGGCGACCCCGCCGAGCGCGTTGACCCACCCGCGCGCGTCGGGCTCGCTCGGCGGCGGGGGCACCTTCTCGGGCTCACGGTCGAAGAGGTAGTGCTGACTGCACGGACTGTCCCACTTGTACGGATCGACGGCGACGATGGGCGCAACGGCACCCTCCGCACCCCCGGCACCCCCCGCCGCCCCGCCACTCCGCGAGACGGAGGGACCGACGGACGCGGAGGGACTTTCCGAGCGAGAGGCGGACGGGGAGGCGGAAGGCGAGGCGGACTTGTCCTTCGCATCACCGGACGCAGAGACGTCCGGCCGGTCGTCGGCGGACGCGGCGGCCCCGACGGCCCGCTCACGCCCCCCACCCTCGTCGCCCGCCACGAACCGCACGACGAGCGCCACGGACACGACAGCGGCGACCACGGCGGCTCCGGCAAGCAGGAAGGTCCGCCGCCGCGAACCCGAAGGGGCGGCCTGCGAAGAGACGAGAAGATCGCCGGAACCGACAGCACCCGCCGAGCCCTCCGCCACCCCCTCGGAAGCGACGGTAGTCGCGGCCCCCACGCCGCCTGCGGCACCCTTCTCCTCGTCCGGGACCTCACTCCCCGCCCCCGCAGTCGGCGTCGCAGTCGCAGTCGGCGTGGGCGTGGGCGTCGGCATCGCAGTCGACTTCTGCTTCCGCCGCGCATCAGCGAGAACCCACCGCCGATGCAGCTCGACCAGTTCCTCGGGGTTGGCCCGGCACACCCGCGCGAACCGCTCCACGGGCGCGTAGTCCGTGGGCACGGCATCCCCGTTGACGTACCGGTGGAGGGTGGACGCACTCGTGTGGAGCCGCTTCGCCAACACGCCGTAACTGAGCCCGGACCGCTCCTTCAGCTGCCCCAACAGCTCCGTGAACTCGTCCCCCGCCACCGTCCGCACCTCTCTCCACGTCCCGGATCCGCATTCCAGGCGCGGGTCATTTCCCCACGTCAGAGCTGCTGCGGCCGTTCCGGCGTCCCAAAGTTCTCGCGGATGCCACGGCCGGGACGGATCGGCGCACAAGCTTGGGCCATCCAAGCACGCCACCCTCGGCCCCCGGCCGAGCGGCCCGTGCCATCACCCGTACCGCACCTCGGAGTTCACCCGATGTCCGCATGGACCGTCCGCACACGCCTGCTGGCCGCCGCGCTCGCGGTCACCGCCCTGTCCCTGACCGCGTGCGACAACGGAGAGGGCATACGAGACGAGGGCTCAGCGGCCGACACCACATCCGTGACGCCGCCACCACACCCCATCAGCGCAACTTCTGCGCCACCTCGGTAGCCCAGTACGTGAGGATGTTCCGGGCCCCGGCCCGCCGGATCCCGGTCAGGGTCTCCAAGATCGCCGCATCCCGATCGATCCACCCTTTTTCGGCGGCGGCCTCGATCATCGAGTACTCCCCGGAGATCTGGTAGGCGACGACGGGCACATCCACCGCGTCCGCGACACGCGCGAGGATGTCCAGATAGGGCCCGGCGGGCTTCACCATCACCATGTCGGCGCCCTCTTCAAGATCGAGCGCCAGTTCCTTCAGCGACTCCCGCGCATTGGCGGGGTCCTGCTGATAGGTCTTCCGGTCCCCCTTCAACGAGGACCCGACGGCCTCACGGAAAGGCCCGAAGAAGGCGGACGAGTACTTGACGGTATAGGCGAGCACCGCCACGTCCTCGCGCCCGATCTGATCGAGAGCGTCACGAACGACCCCGACCTGACCGTCCATCATTCCGCTGGGCCCCACGACATGCGCCCCGGCATCGGCCTGCACCTGGGCCATCTCGGCATACCGCTCCAGGGTGGCGTCGTTGTCAACACGCCCTTCTGAATCCAGCACCCCGCAATGCCCGTGATCGGTGGTCTCGTCGAGACAGAGATCGGACATCACCAACAACTCGTCCCCGACCTCACTGCGCACGTCCCGCAGGGCGACCTGCAGAATCCCGTCGGGATCGGTCCCGGCCGTCCCGAGGGCATCCTTCTTCGACTCCTCCGGCACACCGAACAGCATGATCCCGGAGATCCCCGCGGTCACCGCCTCGGCGGCAGCCTTCTTCAGACTGTCCCGGGTGTGCTGCACGACGCCGGGCATCGCGGCGATGGGCACGGGCTCGGAGACACCTTCACGCACGAAGGCGGGAAGGATGAAATCAGCGGGATGCAGCCGGGTCTCGGCAACCATGCGCCGCATCACAGGACTGGTCCGCAGCCGCCGCGGCCGGCTGCCGGGAAAGGATCCGTACGTCGTCATGAGACCACGCTACGCCCGCCCGCCCACCGCCTTTGCCGACGCCCAGTCGGAGCCCGCCGGCCGCCGTACAACGGGAGCGGGCCGTGCCGGTACGTCGAAGTCCGTCGCATAGGGCTCCTGCAAAAAACCCCACACTTCCAGGCGTACGGCAGTACACCCGGAAGGCGACGGACTCGACGTACCGGCACGGCCCCGACCCACAACGAACGGACCACGCGGCGGTAAGCCCACGAACGAACTACGTGGTGGTACGCCGACGCCGAGACCCGGGCCGCCGCTCACTGGGCCGGGTGACAGGATCCCCGGCCTCAAGAGCGGAAGCCCGCCGCCGAAGCCCGAACTCCGCCAACGCCTCGGCCAGCCGATGCACGGACGGCTCGGGCGACATGACATCGACACGCAGCCCATGCTCTTCAGCGGTTTTCGCCGTAGCGGGACCGATACACGCGATGACGGTCACGTTGTGAGGCTTCCCGGCAATACCCACCAGGTTCCGCACAGTGCTGGACGACGTGAAGAGAACGGCATCGAACCCACCCCCCTTGATCGCCTCACGGGTATCGGCCGGCGGCGGCGAAGCACGCACGGTCCGATAAGCCGTGACGTCATCAACCTCCCACCCGAGCTCGATCAACCCGGCAACCAACGTCTCGGTCGCGATATCGGCCCGAGGCAGAAACACCCGATCGATCGGATCAAAAACGGGATCGTAAGGCGGCCAGTCCTCCAGCAACCCGGCAGCGGACTGCTCCCCACTGGGCACCAGATCAGGCTTGACCCCAAAAGCGATCAACGCCTTCGCGGTCTGCTCACCCACAGCGGCGACCTTGATCCCGGCGAAGGCACGCGCGTCGAGCCCGTACTCCTCGAACTTCTCCCGCACGGCCTTGACCGCGTTCACCGACGTGAAGGCGATCCACTCGTACCGCCCGGTGACGAGCCCCTTGACCGCCCGCTCCATCTGCTGAGGCGTCCGCGGCGGCTCCACGGCGATCGTGGGCACCTCGTGCGGCACGGCCCCGTACGACCGCAGCTGGTCGGAGAGCGACGCCGCCTGCTCCTTCGTCCGCGGCACGAGCACCTTCCAGCCGAACAGCGGCTTGGACTCGAACCACGAGAGCTGCTCACGCTGAGCGGCGGAGGAACGCTCACCGACCACGGCTATCACCGGCCGGCCGCCCTCGGGCGAGGGCAGCACCTTGGCCTGCTTCAGCGTCTGCGCGATGGTGCCGAGCGTGGCGCACCAGGTCCGCTGCCGCGTGGTCGTACCGGCGACGGTGACGGTCATCGGGGTGTCGGGCTTACGGCCCGCAGCCACAAGCTCCCCCGCGGCGGCAGCCACAGAATCGAGCGCGGCGGAGACGACGACGGTCCCGTCGGACGCCCCGACCTCGGCCCAGCACCGCGCGGACGCGGTACGGGCGTCGACGAACCGCACGTCCGCACCCTCGGCGTCCCGCAACGGCACACCCGCGTACGCGGGCACACCCACAGCGGCGGCGACACCGGGAACGACCTCGAAGGGCACACCCGCGGCGGCGCAGGCGAGCATCTCGCCGGCCGCGTACGCGTCGAGCCCGGGGTCGCCCGAGACCGCACGGACGACCCGCCTGCCGCCCCTCGCGGCCTCCATGACAATATTGGCCGCGTCCTTCGACGCGGGGACGCCAGAGGTGGCTGACGTGCCGTCAACTACCTTCAGCTGAGGCGTGTCCGGGCTCGCGCCCGTATCGGTGTCGAGCACGGTGACGTTTCGTCTGGCGTGCGTGCGGACGACGTCGAGCACTTCGGGTTCGGCGACCAGGACATCAGCGTTCCCCAGCGCCTCGACGGCGCGCAGAGTCAGCAGTCCCGGATCACCGGGTCCGGCACCGAGGAAGGTGACGTGCCCGTGTTCGAGGCCGATGGGAAGGGTGGTGGGGCTCAATGTACTCGCTCCCCCATCAGACCGGCCGCGCCCTTGGCAAGCATCTCGGCAGCGAGTTCACGGCCGAGCGCCATTGCTTGGTCATGTGTCTCGGGCACGGGACCGGTGGTGGACAACTGCACCAGCGTCGAGCCGTCGGTCGTGCCGACGACGCCGCGCAGGCGCAATTCCTTGACAGTCTGCCCGTCGGCCAGCAGGTCGGCGAAGGCACCCACAGGTGCGCTGCAACCGGCCTCCAGGGCGGCGAGCAGGGATCGCTCGGCGGTCACGGCGGCCCGGGTGTACGGGTCGTCGAGCTCGGCGAGCGCGGCGACGAGGTCCGCGTTGTCCGCGGCGCACTCGATCGCGAGGGCCCCCTGGCCGGGGGCGGGCAAAATGATGTCGACCGGCAGGAAGTCGGTCACTTCGGCGGTCCGTCCGACGCGGTGCAGCCCGGCGGCGGCGAGCACGACACCGTCCAGCTCGCCGTCCCGCACGAACCCGATCCGCGTGTCGATGTTCCCGCGGATCGGAACGGTCTCGATCGTCAGCCCGAGGTCACGCGCGTACGCGTTCAGCTGGGCCATCCGACGCGGCGAACCGGTACCGATCCGCGCCCCGTCCGGGAGTTCGGCGAACGTCAGACCGTCGCGTGCGATGAGCACGTCACGGACGTCCGCGCGGACGGGTACGGCGGCCAGCGCGAGCTCGTCGGGCTGCCCGGTCGGCAGGTCCTTGAGGGAGTGCACGGCGAAGTCGACCTCCCCGCGCAGCAGCGCGTCGCGCAGGGCGGTCACGAAGACGCCCGTGCCGCCGATCTGCGCGAGGTGCTCACGGGACGTGTCCCCGTAGGTCGTGATCTCCACGAGCTCGACGGGCCGTCCGGTCACCTGGCTCACGGCGTCCGCCACCTGCCCGGACTGGGCCATGGCGAGTCTGCTCCGCCTGGTCCCGAGCCTCAGTGCCTGCTCAGTCATGCTCGCCCTCGGTTTTCGGCGCTCTCGAAATTATTGCTGTCGAAGTTCGTGCCGACAACGCGCCCGCTGTCGGCAAACCCACCGTCGCCACGACGACCGTCGCCCGCACCACTCGCGGTGTCGGTGCCGGCGTCCCGCTCCTCGGCCCGCGAGACGGCGGCGACCGTCTCCTGGTCCAGGTCGAACAGGGTCCGCAGTGCGTCCGCGTACCCGGCACCACCGGGCTCGGCGGCCAGCTGCTTGACCCGTACGGTCGGGGCGTGGAGCAGTTTGTCCACGACGCGTCGCACGGTCTGGGTGATCTCGCTGCGCTGCTTGTCGTCGAGGCCGGGGAGCCGTCCGTCGAGCCGGGCGATCTCGCCCGCGACGACGTCCGCGGCCATCGTGCGCAGCGCCACGACGGTCGGTGTGATGTGTGCGGCCCGCAGCGCGGCGCCGAAGGCGGCGACCTCGTCGGAGACGATCCGTCGCACCTGGTCCACGTCGGCGGCCATGGGCGCGTCGGCGGACGCCTCGGCGAGGGACTCGATGTCCACCAGCCGCACCCCGGGCAGCCGGTGCGCGGCCGCGTCGATGTCACGGGGCATGGCGAGGTCGAGCAGCGAGAGCACGGGGGTGGGCCGGGGCAGCTCGGCGACGGGCTCGGGCCGGCGCCGCTCGGGCACCCGTCCGAGGACGGCCGCGGCGGCGGCGAGGGCGGTGATGGCCTCGGCCTCGGCGGCCGGGTCGAGCAGCGCCACGGAGCCGGTCTGGCCCTCGGTGGCCGCCGCCGACGCGCCCTTGTCGACCCAGGCGGCGTGCTGTTCCAGTTCGGCCGCGCCCATCCCGGCCACGGCGGCCTCGCCGAGCACGGAGAACCCGGCGGTGCCCTGCACGGTCTGCACGCTCTGTGCGCCCTGCGCGGCGGCGGGGTCGAGGGGACAGTTCTCCTCGGTGCCGACGCTGGTGGGCGGCAGTTCACCCCGTACGACGGAGGCGCCGCTCGCGCCGCGCGCACCGGAACCCGGGGCCGGAGCGGGGGCGGGCACCCGCACCGCACGCCCCTCCATCGCGGTCGCGACGACCTCGGCGGTGAGGACGAGGCCGGTCGCACCGGTGCACGACACGACGACATCGGCACGTGTCAGTTCATCGGCGACGGCGTCGATCGGCACGGCACGGGCCAGCACGTCCGTGCCGCCCTCCGGCGCCGAACCCCGCGCGTACTGCTCCACGAGCAGGGTGGCGAGCCGCTCGGCCCGGTCGAACGTCCGGTTGGCGACGACCACTTCGGCCACACCGGCGCGTGCCAGGGTGGCGGCGGCCAGCGAGGACATCGAGCCGGCGCCGATCACGAGGACCCGCTTGTCCCGGGCCCAGGCGTCGACCGTCGCGTCCTCGGCGAACTGCTCCAGGCCGAAGGTCACCAGGGACTGCCCGGCCCGGTCGATGCCGGTCTCGGAGTGAGCGCGCTTGCCGACCCGCAGCGCCTGCTGGAAGAGGTCGTTCAGCAGCCGGCCGGCCGAGTGCAGCTCCTGCGCGGTGGCGAGCGCGTCCTTGATCTGGCCGAGGATCTGTCCCTCGCCGACCACCATCGAGTCGAGCCCGCACGCCACCGAGAAGAAGTGGTGGACGGCCCGGTCCTCGTAATGCACGTACAGGTAGGGCGTGAGTTCTTCCAGTCCGACCCCGCTGTGCTGCGCGAGCAGCGTGGAGAGCTCGGCGACACCGGCGTGGAACTTGTCCACGTCGGCGTACAGCTCGATCCGGTTGCAGGTGGCGAGCACCGCGGCCTCGGTGGCCGGTTCGGCGGCGACCGTGTCCTGGAGCAGCTTGATCTGGGCGTCCGCCGACAGCGCGGCGCGCTCCAGGACGCTGACCGGAGCGCTGCGGTGACTCAGCCCGACGACGAGGAGACTCATGCCGGCATCACGGCGGGGACGTCCCCGTCGGGTCCTTTGCCGGCCTCCTTGGCCGCCGCGGCCTCGGCGGCGAGCACGGCGTCGGCCTGCGCCTCGGCCTCCTCGCCGGCCTTGCGCTGCTCGTGGAAGGCGAGGATCTGCAGCTCGATGGAGAGGTCAACCTTGCGTACGTCGACACCGTCCGGCACGGACAGCACGGTCGGCGCGAAGTTCAGGATGGAGGTCACACCGGCGGCGACGAGCCGCTCGCAGACCTGCTGTGCGGCCCCGGCGGGGGTCGCGATGACACCGATCGACACACCGTTGTCGTCGATGATCTTTTCCAGCTCGTCGGTGTGCTGCACGGGGATCCCGGCGACGGGCTTCCCGGCCATCGCGGGATCGGCGTCGATCAGCGCCGCGACCCGGAACCCGCGTGAGGCGAACCCGCCGTAGTTGGCCAGGGCGGCGCCGAGATTTCCTATCCCGACGATCACTACCGGCCAGTCCTGGGTCAGGCCCAGTTCGCGGGAGATCTGATAGACGAGGTATTCGACGTCGTAGCCGACACCGCGCGTCCCGTACGACCCGAGGTACGAGAAATCCTTGCGCAGCTTGGCGGAGTTGACCCCCGCCGCGGCCGCGAGTTCCTCGGAGGAGACCGTGGGCACCGAGCGCTCCGACAGAGCGGTGAGGGCCCGGAGATACAGGGGAAGCCTGGCGACGGTGGCCTCGGGAATCCCTCGGCTGCGGGTCGCCGTTCGGTGAGTTCGGCCAGTTGCCACGGTGCTCCTGCGGGTAGCGCGGGGCTTCAGGCGGTCACACGTACCTAGACCGCCCCGTCGAATGCAGGCTATGTCTTTGTGAACGCGTGCACAAAGATGGTGTCCGATTTGCCCGGCCAACGTGACCGGGGTCACGCACCCCCGGCGCACCCGTACGGAACCGGCGCACGCGCACCTTCGTTCCTCACATCTTGGGGGCAAAACCGCACACTCTCCTCTACGATCCCCGCCCCCGAGTCCGAATCGCCCTCGATCCTAAGTGACATTCCGGCCCCGCCGGACTGCTCAGTCAGGCCACGGTCCGATTACTCCTGCGCCCCACCGGCCTCCCCTACGCCGTGAGCGCCCGCCGCAGCCGGCCCTCGTCGACCCGCCAGAACGTGTGCTGCGCCCCGTCCACCAGCACCACC
This sequence comes from Streptomyces sp. NPDC127119, assembly GCF_042677425.1. Taxonomy (NCBI): domain Bacteria; kingdom Bacillati; phylum Actinomycetota; class Actinomycetes; order Kitasatosporales; family Streptomycetaceae; genus Streptomyces; species Streptomyces sp. NPDC127119. The sequence continues at coordinate 15,754 of NZ_JBHXTO010000165.1, forward strand.
GGGATCTGCTCCCAGTACTCCCGGTGCAGTTCGGCGTCCTCGGTGATGTCCTTCTTCTCCCAGCGCACCCCCAGCTCACCGCAGACCTTCTCCACAACACCCTGTGCGTCTTCACACAAATGGCAGTCGGGCTTCCCGATCAAGGTAACGACCCGCTCCACCCGCTCACGCCGAAAAATAGACCTCATCCCCCTATCCTCCCGCGCGGAAGGCCGTACGTCGGATGCGGGTGAGTGGGGGCTGATCGCACAGTTCCCCGCGCCCCCAAAACAGACACCCGACGGCCAGGCTCGTTCCAGGGACGCGGGGAACGGCGCAACCTTCCGCCTTCAGGGGCGCGGGGAACAGCGCAGCCTTTCGCCTTCAGGGCGCGGAGAACGGCGCCGTCTTTCATCTTCAGGGGCGCGGGGAACTGCGCAGTCTTTCGTCTTCAGGGGCGCGGGGAACTGCGCAGTCTTTTAGGGGCGCGGGGAACGGCGCACGTCCACACCGGTCGGGCGCACACCTTCAAGCCCACGCCGACCGCAACCCCCAAGGGGCGCGGGGAACGGCGCGACAAGCCCCCACAGACCCGCACCCGACGCACACCCCCGGCGAAGCCACAGGAGCGGCCCCCAAGGCCGAGCCCCGCAACAACAACGCCGCGAAGAGTTCACCGCATTCAAACCTCCCGACTCCAGCCGCACCGAACAAACTGGCTATGCTCACGCCATGGCCGCTCTCGGATGGCTCACCCCCCGTAGGCGCTCCGCGACAGCGCGAAGCGTGCTGGCAGGCGAGGCCTCGGCTGAGGCAGCGCGCAAGACCTCCCAGGAGTTGGAAGACCTCGCAGCCGCGCCCGGAACCGCCGAACCGGACTTCCCGGTCCACGGCGACGACCAGGCCGCCGCGTTCTTCGACCTGGACAACACCGTCATGCAGGGCGCCGCGATCTTCCACTTCGGCCGCGGCCTGTACAAGCGCAAGTTCTTCGAGTCCCGCGACCTGTACCGGTTCGCCTGGCAGCAGGCCTGGTTCCGGCTGGCCGGCGTCGAGGACCCCGAGCACATGCAGGACGCCCGCGACTCCGCCCTGTCCATCGTCAAGGGCCACCGCGTCGCCGAACTGATGTCGATCGGCGAGGAGATCTACGACGAGTACATGGCCGAGCGCATCTGGCCCGGCACCCGCGCACTGGCCCAGGCGCACCTGGACGCGGGCCAGAAGGTGTGGCTCGTCACGGCGGCCCCCGTGGAGATCGCCACGGTGATCGCCCGCCGCCTCGGCCTGACCGGCGCCCTCGGCACGGTCGCGGAATCGGTGGACGGCGTATACACCGGCAAGCTCGTCGGCGAACCCCTGCACGGCCCCGCGAAGGCGGAGGCGGTCCGCGCCCTGGCCACGGCGGAGGGCCTGGACCTCGGCCGCTGCGCCGCGTACAGCGACTCCCACAACGACATCCCGATGCTGTCGCTGGTCGGGCACCCCTACGCGATCAACCCGGACGCCAAGCTGCGCAAGCACGCCCGCACGCTCGACTGGCGGCTGCGCGACTACCGCACGGGCCGCAAGGCGGCGAAGGTCGGCATCCCCGCGGCCGCGGGAGTCGGCGCGGTCGCCGGCGGCACCGCCGCGGCCATCGCCCTGCACCGCCGCCGCCGCTAGGGCCCGTCCGGCACGTCCCTCCGGGGGCACGCCTGTCACGTTGACGGCACCCGGCCACAACACGCCCTGGACTCAGACGGAACGCGAACCGAATCGATCAACAACCGGTCACTATCCGGCACTTGATCAGGCGCCATTCGGTTACAGAAGCGACGTAATCGATGATTTGAGCAACTGGGTGTAGCACTGCCTGTACGAAGCGTTATTCTCCTCAGACGCATAACGGACCCCACTCTTCGCCACGAAGGGTGAACGGTCCGGTACTGCACGTGATGGAAGCTCTGCCTCTGGGAGTCCCGTGTACCCACACGTCGGGGTTGACGCCTCGGGCCTGGCTACGCTGCGCGCAACGGTCCTCGACCGCTTGCGCGGCTTCGTCCCCACCGCGTACGCCGTCCCCGCCCTCGCTGTCTCCGTCGCGCCCGTCGGCCCGTGCTACGCACTGGCCGAGGGAAGCGCGGCGGTCGGCAGACGAGGACGTTCGAGCGCGCCAGCCACCCCCGCACGCCGCCCGGCCGCAGACAGTGACAGCGCCCGGATGATGGATCTCGTGGAGCGCGCACAGGCCGGTGAGGCCGAGGCCTTCGGCCGGCTCTACGACCAGTACAGCGACACTGTGTATCGCTACATCTACTACCGCGTCGGCGGAAAGGCGACCGCGGAAGACCTGACGAGCGAGACGTTCCTGCGCGCACTGCGCCGCATCGGGACATTCACCTGGCAGGGCCGTGACTTCGGCGCCTGGCTGGTCACCATCGCCCGCAACCTCGTCGCGGACCACTTCAAGTCGAGCCGTTTCCGGCTCGAAGTGACCACCGGCGAGATGCTCGACGCCAACGAGGTCGAGCGCTCACCCGAGGACTCCGTCCTGGAGTCCCTCTCGAACGCGGCACTGCTGGACGCCGTTCGCCGCCTCAACCCCCAGCAGCAGGAGTGCGTGACCCTGCGGTTCCTCCAGGGCCTTTCGGTCGCCGAGACCGCCCGTGTCATGGGCAAGAACGAGGGCGCGATCAAGACCCTCCAGTACCGGGCGGTGCGCACGCTGGCACGGCTCCTCCCGGAAGACGCCCGCTGAGACCCCGTACCCCCGCAGGCTCGACGCCACGCGGCCGGCCCGCCGGACCGGCACCGGTACGACCCGGGTACGACCCCGTATGAATCCATACGCTCAGCGACATCCAACTCACCCTCCGTGAAAGTCTGTTGACTTCGCGGTCCGATCATCCGTCGTCCGTAACCCAAGTGCCGAGCCGCTCGTTGTGCGGGATACAGGCTCCCTGTGGTCACACCCTGGCCGTCTTCGATCATTCGATCGAGTTGTCGTGGTCAGGGGGTGCAACCCTCAGGACCCCCTGGGGAGCCGACCGTCATGACGAGAGGAGGTGCCGCCAGTGATCGCGAACGTATCGGCGCACCGGCGGACGAACGCCTTCGCCCAGGCCCTGGAGGAGCACTCCGACAGGGATACGGCGGCCGAGCAGTCCGAAGGACCTGCTCCGGCTGTCGCGGACCGGTCCGAGCAGAGCCGGATGCTGTCCCTGGCGACCGGCCTCGGCGAGCTGCCCAAACCCCAGATGGACCCCGAGGTCAAGGTCGTCCAGAGGGCCCAGCTGGTGGCAGCCATGGAGGCCATGCTGCTGGAGGGCACGGCCGCGGGAGGCGCGGCGGCGGGCTCTTCGGTCCCCGAGCAGCGGTCCCATCGGGGCAAGGGCACGCACAGGGCGACCGGGCTGGGGAAACTGCGGCCCCGTTCCCGGCTGTCGAAGGGGCTCGCCGCGGGCGGACTCACCGTGGGTGTGGCCGCCGGAGCCTTCAGCGGGGTCGCCGCTGCCAGCTCCGACGCCCTGCCCGGTGACTCGCTCTACGGACTCAAGCGTGGAATGGAGGACCTCAAGCTCGGCATGGCCGACGGCAGCAGCGACCGCGGCGAGCTCTATCTCGACCAGGCCTCCACCCGGCTGAGCGAGGCGCGCCGCCTGATGGAGCGCGGCCGCTCGGGCCCTCTGGACCACGAGTCACTGGGCGAGATCAGGCGCGCGCTGTTCGGTATGCAGCACGACGCCGGCGAGGGCCACCGTCTGCTGCACGAGGCCTACGAGCGGGACCCGGACTCCCTGGGCCCCATTCAGGCGCTCTCCGCCTTCTCGCAGTCGCACCGCGACGCCTGGGGCGCCCTGCGCGACCGGCTGCCCGTCCAGCTCGGCGATGTCAGCCGCCAGGTCAGCTCGGTCTTCGACGCCATAGACGAAGAGGTCGAGCCGCTGCGCGCGCTGCTTCCGCAGCCGCCCGCGCCGGAGGGCACCGGCCGCCACCGCGGCCCGAGTTCCGACCGCCCCGGCTCCTCGGGTTCGGACCGCTCGGTCCCGCCCAGCGCCACGGGCAGCGACTCGTCCGACGGCACCGGTTCCGGGACGGGCAGCGGCAAGCCCAAGCCGTCCACGTCCGACACGCAGGACGACGGTCTGCTCGGTGGCAACACCGGCGGTCTCCTCGACCCGCCCGAGGACGACACCAGCGCCTCCCCGTCAGGCAAGGACACTCCCGCCCCCGAGCCGGATGTGACCCTGCCGCCCCTCCTCCCGGGCCTGCTCCCGGGCCTGGGCATCGACAGCGAGGACGCGGACTGACTCCCGCCGGTACGGAGGTGGGGGGGGGGCCCGCGGACCACGGGGGCCCCCCCCGCCCCCCCCCCCCCCCCCCCCCCGCCCGCCCCCCCGGGGACCAAAAACAACAACCCCCCCGGGACGACCAAAG
>NZ_JBHXTO010000166.1:0-19462 GCF_042677425.1 Streptomyces sp. NPDC127119
CGCCCCCGCCGCCCCTACCCGTTCCCGTACCTGCCTCGGGGGCGCTGTCCCCGAACCCCCGGTCCTCAAACGCCGGACGGGCTGATTTTCAGCCCGTCCGGCGTTTGAGGACGAGCGCGCAGCCCGATACGGGGGCGAGGGGCGCAGCCCCATGCAGTGACGGGAAGGGTAGGGGCGGCGGGGGCGAGAAAACCCCTCAGGTCAGGAAGTCCTGCGCGATCCGTTCGGCCACCTCTTCCAGGATCGGGCCCGCGTCCGCGATGCATCGGCCCACATCCGGCTCGACATCGGTAAGCGGATACACCCGCCGAATCCCGGCCCGCCCCAGCGCCTCAGGAGCAAGAGCCAACCGCCCGCACACGGCGATGACCTCCTTGCCGGCGGCACGAGCCGCCGCCGCAACCCCCGCGGGAGCCTTCCCATGGAGGGTCTGCTCGTCCAGCGACCCCTCCCCCGTGATGACGAGCGTCGCCCGCTCAAGCGCCGGCCCGAACCCGAGCACGTCGAGCATGACCTCGATACCGGGCCGGAAACTCGCGCCGAGGCCGACCAGGGCCCCGTACCCGATGCCACCGGCGGCCCCGGCCCCGGGCGCGACGGCGTACTCCGCCGCCTTGCTCCCGATCGACTTCTCCAGGATCGCGGCGAAGTGGGCGAGCCCCGCGTCGAGCACCGCGACGTCGTCCGGGGAGGCGCCCTTCTGCGGCCCGTACACCGCCGGCGCGCCCTTCGGCCCGGTCAGCGGGTTGTCCACGTCGCTCGCGAGGACCACGTCGGCATCGGCGAGCCGGGGGTCGAGACCGGTCAGGTCCGCCGTGGCGAGTTCTCCGAGGGAACCGCCCCCGGGCGGTACGGGCTCGCCGTCCTCGTCGAGGAACCGGGCCCCGAGCGCGGCCAGCATCCCGGCCCCGCCGTCGGTGGTCGCACTGCCGCCGACGCCGAAGACGATCGTCCGGGCCCCGGCGTCGAGCGCGGCCCGCAGCAGTTCCCCGGACCCGTACGTGGACGCCGTGAGCGGCGCGAAGGTCCCGGCGGGCAGTCGCTGCAGCCCGCTGGCCTCGGCCATCTCCACGACCGCGGTCCCGTCCCGCAGGGCGAAGGCGGCGGTGACCTCGTCACCGAGCGGCCCCGCGACCCGTACCTCGTGGCGTTCGAACCCGGCGGCGACCGCCGCCGCCACGGTGCCGTCGCCGCCGTCGGCCACGGGGAGCGATTCGACCTCGACCTGGGGCGCGATCCGGTGCAGTCCCGCGGTGACCCGCTCGGCCACCTGCACGGCCGTGAGCGAGCCCTTGAACTTGTCCGCGGCGACGAGTACGCGCTGGATCTGGCTACCGGTCCGGTTCACTGCAGCGTCAGCCACCTTGTGTTCCCCTTGCTCTTCGGGCCTTGCGCATGTCAAGGCAGTCGCGCCGCTGCGACCCTAACCGCAGGAGGGGGCCGCTGCCCAGGGCGGTTCTCAGGACCCGGACAGCGGTCGGACAGGCTGGGCGGGACCGCGGCGGGTCAGCCGGCGTCGGTGCCGCGCGAGTCGTAGAGCTGGTGTGTCAGCGTTCCCTTGTGCCCGAACGGGATGCTGATGTGCTCCAGCACATCCTCCAGCAGGTCGAGGTCCCCGGTCCGCACACCGACGTCCCCGGTGGTGACCAGGGGCTCGGCCGGAGCGGCCTGGGCGACGGCGGCACCGGGGCCGGACAGGACGGCGGCGACCGCGACGGCGCCGGCGCCGGCCGCGAGGACCGTCGTACGACTCAACGACTTCATGGGACTCCCAACACGCAATACGAATAAAACCTGACGACCTTCTCATGTGGTGCGGTGCCGTACGTATGCAAAACAGCTGAGACCGAGAGGAATTCGACAGACCGGGTGTAAGTCCTCCACGCGTTGACGATCTTGCGGAACCTCCCGTCGATCTCGCTACGCTGGCCCGATGACCACCCCTGACTACGCCACGTACATCGCGGGCCTCCCCCGAGTGCTCGTCGGTGCCGCCGCCCTCTTCCGTGACGCCGGGGGCCGTGTGCTGCTCGTCGAGCCCAACTACCGTGCGGGCTGGGCGCTGCCGGGCGGCACCGTGGAGTCGGACGCCGGGGAGACCCCGAGGCAGGGGGCCCACCGGGAGACCCTTGAGGAGATCGGCCTCGACCTGGAGATCGGCAGGCTGCTCGCGGTGGACTGGGTGCCCGGTACGGAGCGGCCCCCGATCGTGGCGTACCTGTACGACGGTGGAGTCCTCACGGAGGAGCAGTTCAAGTCGATCCGCCTCCAGGAGTCGGAACTGCTGTCCTGGCGCCTGGTCCCGCGCGAGGAACTCACGGACCACATGCCGGGCTCCCTGGGCCGCCGCGTGCTCACCGCACTCGACGTACTCACGAAGGAATCGGGCACGGCGGAACTCGAAAACGGCAACCCGGTCGGCTGACGCGCCCCGCCGTCTCTGCCGCAGCGGCTCAGAAGAGCGCCAGGGTTCCTTCTTGCCCCTCCTGTCCCGCTCCCTGTCCGCCCCGTTCGAAGTCCAGCAGTTGCTGCTTGCGTTGCAGGCCGCCGCCGTAGCCCGTCAGGCTGCCGTCCGCGCCCACCACGCGGTGGCAGGGCACGATGATCCCCAGTGGGTTCTTGCCGTTGGCGAGGCCCACCGCGCGCGACGCGTTCGGATTGCCGAGGGCGTCGGCGAGTTGACCGTACGAACGGGTCTCGCCGTACGGGATTCTGCGGAGCTCCGCCCAGACGGAACGCTGGAACGGGGTTCCGTGGAGGTGCAGTCGGACGGAGAAGTCCTTCAACTCGCCCGCGAAATAGGCCCGTAGTTCCTCGGCCACCTCGGCGAACGGTGTGTCGTCCGGGTCGCCGGGGTCGCCGAAACTCTCCTCGGGCGGGCGGTGGCGCTGGTCGGTCATGTAGAGCCCGGAGAGGACGCCTCCGGTGGCGACCAGCGTGAGCGGGCCGTACGGGCTGTCGACGACGGTGTGCTGCTTCACTGTGTGTCCTTCGGTGCGTGAGCTGCCTGCTCGGGGAGGAAGTTGACGGGGTGCGTGCCCGTCGCCCACAGGTACTGGACGGCGTACGCGCGCCAGGGCCGCCAGTCCGCGGCGCGTGCCGTCAGCGCGGCCGGTGTGGACGGCAGGCCCAAGTCCCGTGCCGCGTAACGGATTCCGAGGTCGGTCACCGGGAACGCGTCGGGGTCGCCGAGGGCGCGCATGGCGATGACCTCCACGGTCCAGGGGCCGAAGCCGGGCAGCGCCAGCAGCCGGGCCCTGGTCTCCGTCCAGTCGCCCTCGACGCCCAGCTGGAGGGTGCCGTCGGCCAGTTGGCCGACGAGTGTGGTGAGGGTGGTCCGGCGGGTGGCCGGCATGGCGAGGGCTTCGGGGTCGAGTGCCGCCAGGGCCTCGACGGACGGGAAGAGGTGGGTGAGACCGCCCTCGGGATCGTCGACCGTTTCCCCGTGCGCCGTGACCAGGCGCCCCGCGTGCGTACGGGCGGCGGCCGTGGACACCTGCTGCCCCAGCACGGCCCGTACGGCGAACTCGGCCTCGTCGACGGTACGGGGCACGCGGCGGCCCGGTGCCTTGTCGACGAGCGGTGCCAGCACCGGATCCGTACGCAACTGGTCGTCGACCGCGACCGGGTCGGCGTCCAGGTCGAGCATGCGGCGGCAGCGGCTGATGGCGACGGTCAGGTCCCGCAGGTCGCTGAGGGTGAGCCGGCAGCCGATGTGGTCGGGCTCCGGAGTGAGCGCGACGACCCCGTGGCCGTACGGCAGACGCAGGGTGCGCCGGTACGCGCCGTCGCGCCACTCCTCCACCCCGGGTACGGCGGTGGCGGCGAGGTGGCCGAAGAGGTTGTCGGGGTTGAGCGGCGCCCGGAAGGGCAGCCGGAGCGTCAACACCCCAGGCGTGCCGGTCGGGGCGGCGCGGTCGGCGCGGTTCTTGGGTGCCCTGGTGCGCAGCTCGCTCGGGGCGAGGGCGAAGACCTCACGGACCGTGTCGTTGAAGGTGCGGACGGAGGAGAAGCCCGCCGCGAAGGCGATCTCGGCCATCGGGAGCGATGTCGTCTCGATGAGCAGCCGTGCGGTCTGGGCGCGCTGGGCGCGGGCCAGGGCGAGCGGGCCCGCGCCCAGTTCGGCGAGGAGCTGGCGTTCGATCTGCCGGGTGCTGTAGCCGAGGCGGGTCGCGAGCCCCGGCACGCCCTCGCGGTCCACGGTCCCGTCGCCGATGAGCCGCATCGCGCGGGCCACGAGGTCGGCGCGCTGGTTCCACTCGGGCGAGCCGGGGCTCGTGTCGGGGCGGCAGCGTTTGCACGCCCGGAATCCGGCCTGCTGACAGGCGGCGGCGCTCGGGTAGAACGTCATGTTCTCCGGCTTCGGAGGCACGACGGGGCAGCTGGGGCGGCAGTAGATCCGCGTGGTGAGGACCGCGGTGAAGAACCATCCGTCGAAGCGGGCGTCCTTCGACTGGACGGCGCGCACACAGCGCTCGGTCTCGGCGTGCATCCCGTTCTGCATGCCACCAGCATCGCCCTCGGTCAGGGCGATGGCTGGCGGGAATGCGACATCTGCCTCAGCCCGGTTCCCTCCCCCGGGCCCCGGGGCTCACTCCTCGGCCGTGGGGCGCCGGGAGGCCGCCGTCGCCCTGTCGACGTCGGTGAGGGGGCGCAGCCGGTAGGTGTAGGAGTAGTCCCGGTCGGCGAAGAGCTTGTACTCGTCGTGGGTGTGCGCGCCCCAGCTGTTGTCGCCGCCGATGCCCATCTGCCGGTGGTTGACGCGCAGGACCACCTCGTCCCGACGGGTCAGCTGGTAGTCGTGGCGCGTGCCGACGGACAGGTCCTCGGGGGTGAAGTGCGAGGCGTTGACCTCGATGAGCGGTTCGCCGGAGACGAGCAGCCCGGTGCCGTCGCGGCCGGTGAGGGCGGCCCAGCGGACGTCGGTCTTGTTGCCGTTCTCCTGGGGGCGGATGTAGGGCGTCCACTGCTCGGAGACGGTCCCGGAGTACAGCCCCACGTCGGTGCCGTCGTTGCGGTCCCAGTGGTTCTCCTCGGGGCCGCGGCCGTAGTAGTGCAGGTGCTCCAGCCGCCCCGGGAGGAACAGCAGGGTGCCGACCTCCGGGATGTAGGGCAGGTTGGCCGCGCCCGGGTGGAGCGTGTTGTCGACCTTGATCTCGCCGTTGCCGAAGACCGTGTAGGTGGTGGTGTACGCGGATTCGGTGCTGGTGGGCAGGGTCCCGGTGACCTTGATCCGGACGGCCCGGTCGCGCAGGGTGTCCACGCTGACGTCCGTCACCTTGCGCAGGGTCCCGGCGTCGCGCCAGGTCTGGTTGCGGACGTGCTGGCCGTTGCCCCGGTCGTTGTCGGTCGGTGCCCGCCAGAAGTTCGGCACGGGCCCGGAGGTGAGGAGCCGGGCGCCCCGGGCCTCGTACGAGGTGATGACTCCGGTCCTCTTGTCGACGGTCACGGAGAAGCCGTCGCCCCGGACCGTGACGGACCGCTCGCCGTCCTGGTGGCGCAGGGCGGGCACCCGGGTCAGGGGCACGGGCCGCACGGCGGGGCCGGCGGCGTCGACCGGCAGTTGCTGGGCGGCCACCTCGAAGCCGGCCTCGGCCCACTTGGTGCGTTCCTTGGTGGTGAAGGACAGCCGCAGGAAGTACTCCGTGCCGGGCGCCGGGTCCGCCGGCAGCCCGACGGGCACGGTGATGTCCTTGCTGCTGAGCGGCGCCACGTCCAGCTGGGCGCGGCTCAGCCGTCCGCGCCGCACGGTCCGGCCGTCGGCGACGAGCGTCCAACTGCCGTCGAAGTCACGGAGGTTGGTGAACAGGTACTCGTTGGTGAGGGTGACGGCCACTCCGGCGGCGCCGACGACCAGGGTCTTCCCGGAGGCCGCCGGTGCGGCGTTGATCGCCTGGTAGATCCGCTTGACCTGCGCGGCCTTGCCGGTGTGTCCGCGGTCGGCGGTGACGATGCCGTCCGCGACGAAGGCCCCGTCGTTCGGGTGGTCGCCCCAGTCGCCGCCGTACGCGAAGAAGTTGCGGCTCTCGGGGCGGTTCCCTGGCCGCTTCTCCGTCACCTTCACGGTGGCCGCGTCGAACCAGAACCGCACGCCGTCGTCGCCGGGGCCGCGCCCGTCCGAGGCGAGTTCGGCCGCGGACAGCGCGCGGGCGTAGACGCGCGCCCGCCGGATCGTGCCGCTGAACTCCCGGGTGGGGTTGTCGACGTCGGTGGCGAGCGAGAGCGGCGCGGTGTTGACCGCGGGTCGCCGGGTGGTGGTGCGGGTGGCCCGGACCGTGCCGTCGACGTACAGGGTCAGGGTGCCCGCCGCCGCGTCGAAGACGCCCGCGATGTGGTGTTCCCGGCCGGTCCAGTCGTCCGGGAGGGCCCAGGTGGCGCTGATCCACTGGCCGTCGCCGTAGAGGAAGAACTCCAGGTTCTCGCCGTTCTGCTTGAGGGCGTACTGGGTGTCGCCCTTGGTGATGAGCGGCTGGTGGTAGCCGGTCACCTCCGGGGTGACCCAGGCCTCCAGCGTCAGGGAACCGGTGAGGTCGAGTCCGGGGTCGCGGGCGAAGACGGTGCTGCCGGACAGCCCCTTCCGCCGGTCGAAGGTCGCGGCGGCGGCCTGGATCTCGCCGCGCACCGCGCCCGGCCCGGTCTCCGTGAAGAGGGTGCGCGTGGGGACCGGCGTGGTCAGGGACTGGTCGACGAAGTCCCAGATCCAGCCGCCCTGGAGCACGTCGTGGCGGCGGATGAGGTCCCAGTACTTCTTGAAGTTGCCGGTCGAGTTCCCCATCGAGTGCGCGTACTCGATCATGACGTACGGGCGGGTGTCGGAGGTGTCCTCGGCACGGGCCTCGACGCGCGCGGGGCTGTCGTACATCTCGGAGCGGATGTCACTGATCGCGGGCCGGTCGTCGCCCTCGTACTGGATGACACGGGTCGTGTCGTACGAGCGGATCCAGTCGTGCATGGCGACGAAGGTGCTGCCGCCGCCGGCCTCGTTGCCCAGCGACCAGATGACGACGGAGGCGTGGTTCTTGTCGCGGTGGACCATGTTCCGCGCGCGGGCCACACACGCCCGGCTCCAGTCGGGGTGGTCGCCCGGGTACTCGTCGCGGATGCCGTGGGTCTCCAGGTTGGTCTCGTCCACCAGGTACAGGCCGTACTCGTCGGCCAGTTCGTACCAGTGGGTGTTGTTCGGGTAGTGCGAGGTGCGGACGGTGTTGATGTTGGTCCGCTTGATGATCTCGATGTCCCTGACCAGGTCCGCGCGGGTGAGCGCGGTGCCGCGGTCGGGGTGCATCTCGTGCCGGTTGGTGCCCCGCAGGGAGACGGGCCGGCCGTTGATGCGCATCAGCCCGTCCTTCAGCGCGAACTCGCGCAGACCGACCCGGTGCGAGAGCGTCTCGACGACCTTGCCCGCTGGATCGCGCAGCCGCAGCACGGCCGTGTACAGGTACGGGTCCTCGGCCGACCACAGCTTCGGCGCGGGCACGGCCCTGGCGGCCCGTACGGTCACGTCCTCGCCGGCCGGGGCCGAGCCGAGGTCCACGGCCCGGTGCAGCGGGCGGGGCCAGACGGCGTGGCCGCGCGCGTCGTAGAGCTGGGTCTCGACGGAGTACGAGCCCGTGGCGCCCTCGTCCCCCTCGCGGTCGCCGTAGGCGCGGACGCTCGCGGTGACCGACAGTTCGGCGGTCCGGTAGTCGTCGCTCAGCGGGGTGTCCAGCTTGAAGTCGCGCAGGTGCACGGCCGGGGTGGAGTAGAGGTGGACCGAGCGGAAGATGCCGCTCAGCCGGATCATGTCCTGGTCCTCCAGCCAGTCCCCGTCGGAGTAGCGGTACACCTCCACCGCGATCTGGTTGGTGCCGGGCTTCAGGTGTGGGGTGATGTCGTACTCGGCGGGGGTGTAGGAGTCCTCGTGGTAGCCGACGAGTTCTCCGTTGATCCACACGTAGTGGGCGGACTTGACCCCTTCGAAGTGCAGGAACGTCCGCCGCCCCGACCAGCCCTTCGGGACGGTGAAGGTACGTCTGTACTGGCCCACGGGGTTGTAGCGGGTCGGGGCGGCCGGTGGCTGCGGCTCCTCGCCCAGGCCGTTGGGGCCCCAGTAGGGGTACGTGATGTTGATGTAGATCGGGAAGTCGTAGCCGTGCAGCTGCCAGACGGAGGGGACGGGGATGGTGTCCCAGGAGCTGTCGTCGACGTCGGTGCGGTGGAAGTCGGGGTCCCGGTCGTCGGGGCGGTCGACGTAGGCGAACCTCCACTTCCCGTCGAGGCTCATCCGGTAGGGCGAGCGGGTGCGGTCGCCGTCCAGCGCCTGCGCCACGTCCGCGTACGGGGTGAGGGTGGTGTGCGGGGGCTCGGTCCCGACCTGGAAGACGTCGATGGCGCCGTTCCACTCCGGGGAACCGTCCGCCGCGACGGGCCGGTCGGCCGCGTGGACCGCGGAGGCGGACGAGGGAAGGGCGAGCGCGCCGAGGACGACGGCCCCTCCCTCAAGAAGTCGGCGACGGCTGACGGGAGTCGTGTGCGGAGGCAGGTACGGGCGCGGGTGCGGCATGGCGGGGCCCTTCCTCGGTACGACAGTGGGGTGCGCGAACTGAGGGGCGTAAAGCGACTACTGGGCACAAAGGCACGTGGTGAGCCACAGAAACCCTAGAACCCGAACACAACAGCGGCAATGACCCTGTCGAACTCTGTGTGTTTCTGAGGGCTGCGCCGCAGGGGCAACCGTCCGGAGGCACCCGCCTTGATGGGCGCCTGTCCTGATGGATGCCTGTCTTGACGGGTGCTCGTCCTGATGGGTTCCCGCGTTGATGAGTGCCCTTCCTGGCACGTGCTCGCCGGGGCTCCCTCGGTCCGGTCAGCCGACGCGCGCCGCGAACGCCTCGTACGCCGGCTCGTCGAAGAGGACGAATCTGACCTCGGTCACCGCGGTCTCCGTGTCCCGCACGGTCCCGATCGCCACACGCGCCGCGTCCTCCATCGGCCAGCCGAAGATGCCCGCGGAGACGGCCGGGAACGCGACGGTCCGCGCGCCCAGCTCGTCGGCGACCCGCAGGGATTCCCGGTAGCAGGAGACCAGCAGCGCGGACCGGTCCTCGTCGGCGCTGAAGACGGGGCCGACGGTGTGGATCACCCAGCGCGCGTCCAGCCGGCCTGCGGTGGTGGCGACGGCCTGTCCGGTGCGCAGGCCCTTGCCGTAGTGCGAGGCGCGCAGCTTGCGGCACTCGGCGAGGATCTCGGGTCCGCCGCGCCGGTGGATGGCGCCGTCCACGCCTCCGCCGCCCAGCAGCGAGGAGTTCGCCGCGTTCACGATGGCGTCCACGCTCTGCCGGGTGATGTCGCCGCGGACGAGTTCGATACCGGTCATGTCTGGCGCAGCCTCTTCCATACGGCCTTCGCCGCGTTGTGCCCGGACATGCCGTGCACGCCGGGACCCGGCGGGGTCGCCGAGGAGCAGATGAACACCGCCGGGTGCGGGGTGTTGTACGGGTACGCCGACAGCGTGGGCCGCAGCAGCAGTTGCAGGCCGGAGGCCGCGCCGCAGCCGATGTCACCGCCCACGTAGTTGGCGTTGCGGGCGGCGAGTTCGGGCGGTCCCGCCGTGGCACGGGCGAGGACCCGGTCGCGGAAGCCGGGCGCGAACCGCTCCAGCTGGCGCTCGATCGTTTCGGTGAGGTCTCCGGTCCAGCCGCTCGGGACGTGCGCGTAGGCCCAGAACACATGCTTTCCGGCCGGTGCGCGGGACGGGTCGACGACACTGGGCTGCACGGTGATCAGGAACGGCGCGTCGGGGGCCCGCCCCTCCCGGGAGGCGGCCCGCAGGGCGGTCCCGATCTCCTTGCGGTCCGCGCCGACCTGCACCGTGCCGGCCGTGCGGGCCTCCTTCGCGGTCCACGGCACCGGTCCGTCGAGCGCGTAGTCAATCTTGAAGACGCCCGCCCCGTACCGGTACCGGTCGTAGTGGTTCCCGAAGCCCGCGATCCGGCTCAGCGCGGTGGGCGAGGTGTCGAAGACGTACGCGCGCGCGGGCGGCAGGTCGTCGAGCCGCTTGACCTCGTAGTCCGTGTGGACGGCACCGCCCAGGTCCTTGAGGTACGCGGTGAGCGCGTCGGAGATCGACTGGGAGCCGCCCCGGGCGACGGGCCAGCCCCTGGCGTGCGCGGCCAGCGCGAAGACGAGGCCGACGGCTCCGGTGGCGACCCCGCCCAGCGGCGACATGACGTGGGCGACGAGCCCCGCGAACAGCGCCTTGGCCCGCTCGTCGCGGAACCTGCGCATCAGCCAGGTCGAGGGCGGCAGTCCGACCAGCCCGAAGCGGGCGAGGGTGACCGGGTCCCGGGGCAGCGCGCTGAGCGGCAGGGACATGAAGTCCTGGACGAGGGTGTCCCATCGGTGGGTGAAGGGCTCCACCAGCCTGCGGTACGTGCCCGCGTCCCGGGGTCCGAACGAGGCGGCCGTCTCGGCCACCGACCGCGACAGCACGGCCGCCGTGCCGTCCAGGAAGGGGTGTGCCATGGGCAGTTCGGGCTGCAGCCACTCCAGCCCGTACCGTCCCAGGGGCATCGCGCGGAAGGCGGGTGAGTTGACACCGAGGGGGTGCGCGGCCGAGCACGGGTCGTGCCGGAAGCCGGGCAGGGTCAGCTCCTCGGTACGGGCACCTCCCCCGACGGTGTCGCGCGCCTCGAAGACGGCCACGGAGAAGCCGCGGCGGGCCAGCTCCACGGCAGCCGTCAGTCCGTTCGGCCCCGCACCCACCACGACGGCATCGAGCATCGACGGCACCTTCGGACTCCTTTGTCAGCCGATGGCCACTGACGGTCAGGATATGCCGGGCCTCCGACAGTGCCCGTCCCCGCCCCTCGCCCAGTCGTCACCCGAACCTGATCGGCCCCGCGCAGGCGCCGCTCAAGCGCTGCTCAGGCACCGCCCGACAGCAGTTCGAGGACCCGGCGGGCCGTGGCCGCGTCCCGCGCCGCCGTGAACGGAAGGGTGTTGCCGCCGGTTATGCGGAACGGCTCCCCCGCGAGGGTCAGGTGGGCGCCGCCCGCCTCCTCGACGAGCAGAAGGCCCGCCGCGTGGTCCCAGGCGGCCTCCCAGCTGAACGCGACGGCGTCCAACTCGCCGCGGGCGATGGCCAGGTACTCCAGTCCGGCGGAGCCGCAGGGGCGCGGGCTCACGCCCTTCGTGCGCAGGCCGAGCAGTGCCCGCTTCTGGTCGTCCGTCGTGTAGTCCGGGTGGGACGTGGCGACTTCGAGGTCACGGCCGGGGTCCGGCGCGCCCGCCAGGAGGGGTTCGCCGTCGAGCTGGGCGCCCCTGCCCCGTACGGCCACGGCGAGTTGGTCGCGGACCGGGGCGTACGTCCAGGACGCCAGCACGACACCGCGCTGGGCGAGCGCGACCAGCGTGCAGAAACCGGGGTCGCCGTGGACGAACTGGCGGGTGCCGTCGACCGGGTCGACGATCCAGACGGGCGCCTCGCCCTGCAGCGCCTCGTACGTCACCGGGTCGGCGTGGACCGCTTCCTCGCCGACCACGACCGAGCCGGGCAGCAGCTTGCCGAGCACCTCGGTGAGGTGTTCCTCGGCCTTGCGGTCGGCGTCCGTGACCAGGTCGTGCGGGCCGCTCTTCTGGTCCACCTCGTGTGCCGCGAGCTGCCGGAAGCGCGGCATGATCTCGGTGGCCGCCGCCTCACGGACGGCCTGTTCGACGTCTGCCAGGTGGTGTGCGAGAAACTCGTCGATGGTTTCCATGTGTTCGATCATGCCTCCATGAGAGCACGCGCCACTGACAATCCCCACCCGGTGGGTGCATCACGGGTGGAATCGGCATGAACAACGAGTGCGCCGAGGCCGGCGCCTGCTTCGGTGACCGGCACCCGCCTCAGCTGTCGGCACGGACATCAGCGGCCGACCGCGTACCCCTGCATCCCGCGGGGGTTCGCCGCCGCCGACAGGATGCCGGTCCGCGGGTCCCTGGCGACCGCGCACAGGCGCCCCTCGGACCAGGCGTCGCCGACCTGGACGTCATGGCCCCTGCGGCGCAGTTCGGCGACGACCCCGGGGTCCGTGCGGGATTCGACCGTCACGCTGCCTGGCCGCATCCCGCGCGGGTAGAAGGAGCCGGGGAAGCTGTCGTTGTGCCAGTTGGGGGCGTCGATCGCGCCCTGGAGGTCCGGGCCGCCGCGTACCTCCGCGCGCAGGGCGACGGCCAGGAAGAAGTGCAGCTGCCACTGGTCCTGCTGGTCGCCGCCGGGCGTGCCGAAGGCCATGACGGGGATACCGTCCCGCAGTGCGAGCGACGGGGTGAGCGTCGTGCGCGGACGGCGGCCCGGGGTCAGGGAGTTGGGCAGCCCCTCGTCCAGCCAGGCCATCTGGAGCCGGGTGCCGAGCGGGAAGCCCAGCTCGGGCACGACCGGATTGGACTGGAGCCAGCCGCCGCTGGGCGTGGCCGCGACCATGTTGCCCCAGCGGTCGACGATGTCGAGGTGGCAGGTGTCGCCCCGGGTGCCACCGTCCGCCGAGACGTCGGGCTCGCCGGGCACGGGAGACGTCGGCGGCTTGGCCACGGTCGGCTCGCCGGCCCCTTCGGCTCCTCGCGCCACGGTCGGCTCGCCCGCGCCCGGCGTCGCGAGCGCGTCGAATCCGGCCCCTTCCAAGGTTCCCGAGGCCACCACGCGCGCGTGCCCGCTGAGCAGCGGGGTCCGGCCGCCGGGGCTCCCCGGCCGCAGCTCGTGGGAGGCCCTCTCCCCGACCAGCGCCCGCCGCCCGGCGTTGTACTCCGGTGACAACAGTTCCGCCAGCAGCTCCGCCGAGGGCACCTCGCCCGCGTCCCCGTACCAGGCCTCCCGGTCGGCCATCGCGAGCTTGCAGCCCTCGATCAGCAGGTGCGTGTACTCGGCGGAGCCGTACCGGGGCAGCTCGGGCGGCAGCAGGGCCAGCTGCTGGAGGAGCACCGGGCCCTGGCTCCAGGGCCCGGCCTTGCACAGGGTCCAGCCCCGCCAGTCGTAGGTGGCCGGAGCTTCGTAGGACGCGGACCAGGAGGCCAGGTCGGCCGCGGTGAGCGTGCCGGAGTGGTGCTCGCCGCTGGTGTCCCGCGTGGGCCGGCCTGCCTGCCGGACGAGCGCTTCGGCGATGAAGCCCTCGCGCCAGATCCGCCGGGCGGCCTCGATCTGCGAGACCCGAGGGTCGCCCTCCTGCGCCTCGGCTGCCCCGGCGGACTCCGCGATGAGCCGCGTCCAGGTCGCGGCCAGCGCGGGATTGCGGAACAGCTCGCCGGTCCGCGGAGGCTCCCCGCCCGGCAGATACACCTCGGCGGACGACGTCCACTCGGTCTCGAACAGCTCCCGTACGGTCTCCACGGTCTGGCCGACACGCTCCACGGGCGCGTGCCCGTCCCGCGCGTACCCGACGGCGTACTTCAGGACGTCGGCCAGGGACTTCGTGCCGTGGTCGCGGAGCAGCAGCATCCACGCGTCGAAGGCGCCGGGCACGGCGGCGGCGAGGGGTCCGGTGCCGGGGACGAGGTCCAGGCCCAGTCCCCTGTAGTGGGCGATGGTGACCCCGGCCGGTGCCACGCCCTGACCGCACAGGACCCGTACCTCGCCGCCCGCCGGGGCGAGGATGATCGGGACCTCACCGGCGGGCCCGTTGAGGTGCGGCTCGACGACGTGCAGCACGAACCCCGCGGCGACGGCGGCGTCGTACGCGTTGCCGCCGTCCTCCAGCACGGCCATCGCCGACTGCGAGGCGAGCCAGTGCGTGGAGGACACCATTCCGAAGGTGCCACTCAGAGTGGGACGAGTCGTGAATTGCATATCTGACCTCAATGTTTGTCTGTATTGGCCGTCTACCCCGACCCCGAATTTGGCCGTGTGGAGAATCTGGGGAGAACGAGCGCAAGGCCATCTCCTCCAGGTGAGAGTCTGGGCTCGAACCTGCTGTTCACCGACCACGGCCGTCCGGTCAACGCCTCTTGCATGGAGGCCGCCGTCCGCCGGGCCGCAGAGCGGGCCGGTCTCGGCCGGGTCGCCCCGCACCAGCTCAGACATACCCTGGCCATCCAGGCGATCAACCGGGGCATGTCCCTGGAGGCGATCGCCGCACTGCTCGGTCACAAATCACTGTCCATGACACGTGTTTACGCGCGGATCGCTGACCGGACGGTCGCCGACGAGTACTTCGCCGTCTCGGAGAAGGTCGAGGCACTCTGCAACGCCCCTCGCCAGCCGCCGGCCGACGCCGAGGGTTCGGAGACGGCCAAGTAAGGCGCTGCACGGTGGCCGACGGAACGACCAAACTCAGCAGCCTGCGCCAGCAACTACCAGCACGGCACCGCTGGTGAACCGAGAGTGCTTCCACGCAACGACAGGCACCGCCGCCTGCCATGTCGGTCGACTCCACCGCCGTCCGGGCCCACCAGCACCAGCCAGTCGATGTCCCCGGCCGCGTCCGCCTGCGCGGCACGGAGCATCCGCTCGAAGGTGCCGTCCAGGGTCCAGCGCTGGAAACGGGTGTGCAGCGTGTGCCACGGACCGTACCGCTCGGGTGCGTCACGCCGAGCGGGGCCGGCGGTCCGGAACGTCCACACGCTCCCGTTGGGCACGATCCGGTCGTCCAGCCGCTTCCGGCCCCGCAAGGCCCTGGGCCGCAGCGTCGAACGAACTCCCGCTCGGCATCCGACAGTTCATGGCGACGTATCGCCCAACCGTGATCCACCACTCAGGATTATTTGAAGGCACTGCCTGGGGACCGCCTAGAACAAGCTCTCCGAGGTGACACGAACCGGTGACCTCATGGCGCTACGGGGGGCCTCGCACCCGCGCCTGGAGAAGTCGGCCGAGCTGTCGCGGCTGCGGGAATCAAGGTGGTTGTGGTGGTGCGAAGTTCGGCGAGTACGTCGGTGGCAAGGGCAGCGACGTCTTGGCTGTCGGGGGCTTCGATCCAGCGGGTGTAGGTCGCGTGGGAGGCCAGCCCGATCAGGGCGACGACAAGATCCAAGGAAAGGCCGTCCAGGCCCTTCTCGCGCAGGGCCGTGGTGATCGCCTCGTTCTGGGACTGCCGTTTGAGCAGGTCACGCTCCCGTAGTTCGGGGTTGTGGTCGACGATCGCCTGGCGCCGCCCGTACCAGGCGCGCTTGGCCGGGTCAAAGACCTCGATGATCGCCCGCAGGACTTCGTTGACGAGGTCGAAGGCCGTGATTCCAGGCGGCAGTCCGGCGATCGCAGCCACGGCTCGGTCGGTGATCTCGCCCGTGCCGGCGAAGAGTACTTCACGTTTGTCAGCGAAGTGGCGGAAAAAGGTGCTCTTCGACGTCCCGGCCCGCTGGGCGATCTGTGCGGCGGTGGTGTTGTCGTAGCCGTACTCGAACAGTTCCAGGGCAGCGTCCTGCAGTCGTTCGCGAGTGCCTGGTTCCCATCTACCCATGGGGCCATCATAAGTGATGGGACCCTGGACCCATCATGCGCTACGATGACGGGACCGGGGTCCCATCATTTGACCGAATGTGAGCCTTCCATGCCTCCTCTTGACATTCCCGCCGCTTGGACGGGGCCGCTGCCAGAGGCGAACCCGCCCGCCGGCATGGGCGTCTACCACCTGCCCACCGGTACATACGAGACTCGGGCCGCACTCGCCGTCCAGGGCGGATCATTCCGAGACAGGCGCCCGTTCGCCGCGTCCGCGATCCTGGTGCGGCACCCGAACGGCGACCTGCTGATCGACGCGGGCTTCGGCGCCGACCTTGCGCGGCACATCGCGATGCTTCCCTGGTACATGCGCTCTCCCCATGAGGCGGCCCAGACAGCTGCCGAGCAGCTCGACGCAGTCGGCTACGACCGCGGCAGACTGATCGGCGTGGTGCCGACACACACGCACTGGGACCACACGAGTGGCCTCGACAGCCTCCATGGAACGCCGGTCTGGTTGAACGCGGCCGAGCGACAACACGCGGCGAACGAACCGGACAGCAAGGTCTTCCGACATGTGTCCCGGGACCACGAAATTCACTCCTACGAGTTCACCAGTGGCCCCTACCTCGGCTTCCCGGCCAGCCACGACGTGCACGGCGACGGCTCCGTGGTCATCGTGCTCGCCGCCGGCCACACAGCCGGCTCGGTGATCGTCTTCGTGACCCAGCTCCTCGGCGAACGCCATGCGTTCGTCGGCGACCTGACCTGGCAGCTTGACGGCATCCGCCGCCGGGTCGAGCGACCCTGGCTGATGCGGAAGTTCGCAGACCAGGATCACGCCTCCGTGCGTGAGGGACTGTTGCGAATGATCGCCCTCGAAGACCTCATACACATAGTCCCGGCTCACGACCTCGGCGCCTACGACGGGATCTCTCGCTTGGCTCCGAATGCACGTGAATGAGACCGGCTTTGTGCGCTACCGCCGACGAGACCCTCACGGAGCAATCGGATGGAACACGAAACCTGACCAGCGCGGAGTCGGACCGGCGGTTCTCAGGTCAGGACCAGCCAGCGGCGGCCGTCGATCAGCTCCCGGGCTGCGTCGAGGTGGCCTGCATGGCACGCAGTCTCGGTGATGACATGCAGCAGGACGTCACGGAGCGTGTGCAGGTGCGGTTCACCGAACAGGTCGTGGGGCCACCAGGCCAATGCGGCGTCGGCAGAGGTGGCGGTGATGACGGCATCGGCGAGTTCTGCTTCCCGCCGGTATCGGTCGAGTACGTCGACGGCCGGCACTTCCGGGGCCACCTTCCACGCTTCGTCACCGCTCGTCAGACCGTGGATGACCTCCGCGTCCCCGGCGACGACCGCGCGGAACCAGAACCGCTCCACATCAAGCGCCAGGTGCTGCACCAGCCCCAGGCAGTGCCATCCGGAAGGCAGCACAGGCCGCCGAAGATCCTTCGCGTCGAGCCCGTCCAGGACGCCGAGAACGTGGCGCCGCTGTCCGTCCAGGACCCGAAGAAGCGCCCTCAGCTCACTGCCCGGAGTGGTATCGCTCGAATTCTCGGTCACGATCACCAGGATCCCCGAATCTCTGCGGCCACGCAGGAAGTTGTCCCATATCCGGGACACACCCCGCCCGCACAACCGACCGAAGGCCGGCGGGACCGTGAAGCAGGCAGCCGTTGGAGTCGCCTTCCGCTCCAGGGGCATGTCGCGAGAGGGCATGCCCCAACCTCCGACCGCAGATCACAATGCCGTACTGGAGTACGGCATTGCGCCTGGGCCCCGCCCGGAGGACCAGGTCGGGCGGGGCGGGCCACAGTACCGCCACGCGGCCCGAGGCAGCGGGAGAGCTCGGCAGCGACGCAGTCGCCTGGCCAGATCCACGCGCTGATCACCACCGCCCCCAGCGAGGTCCGGGAGAAGGCGCGGGGAGCTGGCCACCGGCGAACTCATCAATACCCTGGTCCGCGCTCGCCCGACCCACCATCCTGCCCTTCCCACCAGCAGCCCTTTCCTGCGACCGCATGCCGGCGCCCCAAGGCCGGAGCCCCGCGCCACCAGAGCCTCGACAATCCCTCAGCAGGAAGTGAGAGCGTCCTGACCGCCGGGCGGGCCCGGCAGGGTGCCAGGTAGGTTCGGTGTGGGTCCGTGCCTGTCCGAGCAGGCACAGAGACACACCCTCGCCCCTGCAGAACGGTGAACAGCGTGTCCACCCGAGGCGGACGTCGGTGACGAGGTAGCACGCATCCGCTTCCTCACAGCGCATGCGCAGTCTCGGAGGACCCAACTCCTGCATGGCGTTGGGCCCTCACCCCACCCGGCCCTTTCTGATGTGCGGTCCCGGCAGCCCGGGCCCCAAGGCCGTCTTCGACAACACCCGGCGCCGCCGCTGCAGCCTCAACTCCGAACGGCGCGCGGTGGTCAGCCCGTCGCCCTGCGCGTACCTCATGGAGACGGCGAACCGTCGGGATCACCGACTGTCAGCCTTCACGACACCACTCTTTGAGATCAGTAATTCGCGCCGTCGACCGTGCCCGGGGAACGGCAGCGGCTCGATCTTGCTATTTACACGATCTCGCGACACCAGACACCAAATGCCATTCATCGCCCGGTAACAGGAAAGCATGGAAGCTGCGGTGAATGGCTGATTACCAATACATGACCGGGCAGAAGGGGGTTTCATAGGCGCCACAGCTAGGGTGGCTCACTGAATCACTGCAGCATTCGAGGCTCGTCGACTCGATCTGCGCAAGGTGACGCCTGGAGGAGACAATATGACCACAGCCCAAGATAACCTCGCGGCAGTGCTGGATGCCGTTCGAAAAATCGGCCCCCAGCTTCGGGAGAACAGCGCAAAGGCAGAGTCCGAAAACTGGATTCCGCAGGAAAGCATAGAGCTGCTCAAGGACGCCGGCGTCTTCGCCGCCGCAGTACCCGAGCGATTCGGCGGGCTGGACCTCCCAGTCGCCGACCAGGCCGAAGTCCTCACCGAGATCGCACGCCACTGCGGATCGACCGGCTGGGTGGCATCGGTCTGGATGTCGAGCACCTGGATCGCGTCCCTGTATCCGGACATGGCGCAGGAAGAGATTTTCGCGGACGGGTCGGTAAGGATATCCGGCGGATTCACACCATCAGGAACGCTGAAGGAGACCGACGGCGGATACATCCTGCAGGGCACCTGGCGTTTCAACACAGGTGTTCGTGGCGCCGAATGGAACATCTGTGCCGCCATGGCCGGGGCTCCGGGTGAAGGACAGCAGGAGTTGTTCGCGATCATTCCGCGGTCGGACGTCTCGGTCGCCGACGACTGGGACACTTTCGGTGCGGGCGGGACGGGAAGCGTCACCTCCACGGTGAAGGATGTATTCGTGCCCGCGCACCGTGTCGTCGACGCCACGGTGTACGACGCGTCGACCCGTGATCGCTGGAACGCGGATGTGAACGGGCGCAACTACAACCTCATCAGTTACATCCTTGCGACCTGTGCGCCGGTGTACATCGGCCTGGCCAAGGGCGCGCTCGACCTCTTCCTTGAGCGGCTCCCCGGCAAGGGCATCACGTACACCGAGTGGACGGAGCAGAGCCAGCACCCCTACACACAGATACAGGTGGCAACCGCGGCCAACAAGATCGCGGCGTGCGAGGCGTTGCAGCGTGTCTGGCTGGAGAGCGTCCAGTCCCGCGAGGACGCGGGCGAGAAGTTGACCGTCGAGGCCAAGGCCGCCGTTCGTGGCCAGGTCGGCTATGTCGTCCAGACCACGAAGGAGGCCGTCGAGATCCTCTACAACATCAGTTCCGCATCGACGATCTCGCGGAAGAACGCCTTCCAGCGGTCGTACCGGGACATAGCGGCCCTGTCGCTGCACGGTCTGCTGACGCCCGTCAGTTCACTGGAAGCCCACGGCCGGGTCCTTCTCGGACTGGAACCCGGCACGGAATACATCTGATTCGTCCCGTTCCCACTCCCTCGGCTGCCCAGCACCCTCACAGGTGAGCCGCCACGGTTTCCCATCGGCAGCCCGAAATGCCCCCGATTCGCAAATCGGGGGCATTTCG
>NZ_JBHXTO010000167.1:0-19009 GCF_042677425.1 Streptomyces sp. NPDC127119
GGGCTGGGCCCTGCCCCCCCAGGGGCGCGGGGAACTGCGCGGCCAGCCACGATGGGCCCGCAGGTCCCCACCGGCCGTAGATCCCCGCCACGCGGAAGCGAACCGCAGGCGTACCGTGGTGGCATGCCCGGCAGCACCGCGTATCTCGCCGAAGGCCCCCACGTGGGCATACGTTTCTTCACGTACGAGGACGGCGGTGAGTTCACCGCCCGCGTGCGGGAGAGCAAGGCTCTGCACCAGCCGTGGCTCTTCCCGCCCGTCACCCCTGTCGCGTACGCCTCGTACGCCGGGCGGCTCATCGACGATCCGAGCAAGGCCGGGTTCTTCGTCTGCGAGAAGGACGGGGGAGGGATCGCCGGGTTCGTCAACATCAACAACATCGTCGAGGGTGCCTTTCTGTGCGGCGCCCTCGGGTACGGGGCCTTCGCGCACGCCGCCGGACGCGGGCTGATGAGTGAGGGGCTCGACCTCGTCGTGCGGTACGCGTTCGGCACGCTCGGGCTGCACCGGCTGGAGATCAACGTCCAGCCGGGCAACGCCGCCTCCATCGCGCTGGCCCGCCGCTGCGGGTTCCGTCTGGAGGGGTTCTCGCCGGACTTCCTGTTCATCGACGGAGCCTGGCGTGATCATGAGCGGTGGGCCATCACCGCCGATATGATTCGAACATGAGTGCCCTGAGGAATCTCGTCGTCCTGGACGCACCCTCCAACCTCGGGCTCCGGCCGCCCGCCCCCGGCACGGTGCCCGGCTGCTACAAGCTCGCCGGCGCCCTGCGCGAGCAGCGGATCGTGCAGCGGCTGAACGCGCTGGAGGGTGGCGTGGTCGTGCCGCCGCGCTACGACCGGGGCGACTGGCAGGAGGGTGACGGTGTCTTCAACGCCGCCGCGCTCGCCGGATACACCCGTACGCTCGCCGACCGCATCGAACGGCACGTACGGGCCGGGGAGCTGCCCGTCGTCCTCGGCGGCGACTGCTCCATCCAGCTCGGCGCCTCCCTCGCGCTGCGCCGCATCGGCCGCTACGGCCTCGCCGCGGTCGACGCCTCGCACGACTTCCGCCACCCGGGGAACTCCGAACGGATCGGTGCCGCGGGCGGCGAGGAGGTCGCCCTCGCCACCGGACGGGGGCAGGACGACCTCACCGACCTGGAGGGGCTGAAGCCCTATCTGCGGGACGAGGACATCCGGTTCTTCGGGATCCGGGACGAGTTCGAGGACGACCGGGCCGAGCTGGCCGCGCTGAAGATCCCCACGGTGACCGTCGGCGACATCCGCGAGTGGGGCGCCGACGCCCTCGCGCGGGCCACCGCCGAAGCCTTCGACGTACCGGACCTGGACGGCTTCTGGGTGCACCTCGACGCCGACGTGCTCGACCCGTCCGTGATGCCCGCCGTCGACAGCCCCGACCCCGGCGGACTGCTGCCCGACGAACTGACCGCGCTGCTGCGGCCGTTGGTGGCCTCCCCGCACTGCGCCGGCTTCAACGTCACCATCTACGACCCCGACCTGGACCCCGACGGCACCGCGGGCGCCCTCCTGGCCGACATCGTCGTCGCGGCCTTTGCCCAATCCTGACCGGATCCTGACCGGGAGGGCCTCTGGTCGGCACGTCGTCCACCCTGTTCCATGGTCACGTGACGACCATCCGACGTGACGTACTGACGCTTCCGGTCGCCGAAACCGGCCCCGCCAACCCCCTGCCCCCACTGCGCCCGCTCGACGAGACGCACCACGTGGACGAGCGGGAACGCGCGGGCCTGCCCCGCGACATGGCCCGGCAGATCGCGTACGAGCCGCTGCGCAGTCTCCTGCCCGAGCGCGTCCGGGACGGGTACGGGAGAAGCCGTACGCCCCGCGAGGTCGAGACGATCGTCCTGGAGAACGACCGGCTGCGCGCGACCGTCCTGCCCGGCTACGGCGGCCGGGTCGTCTCCCTGTTCCACAAGCCGTCCGACCGCGAACTCCTGTACCGCAACCCGGTGTTGCAGCCCGCCGACTTCGCGCTCAACGGCGCCTGGTTCTCCGGCGGCATCGAGTGGAACATCGGCGCCACGGGCCACTCCACCCTCGCCTGCGCGCCGCTGCACGCGGCCGAGGTCACCGCACCCGACGGCACGCGGATGCTGCGCCTGTGGGAGTGGGAACGGCTGCGTGACCTGCCCTTCCAGGTCGACCTGTGGCTGCCGGAGGGCTCCGACTTCCTGTACGTCGGCGTACGCGTCCGCAATCCGCACGAGAAGGCCGCGCCGCTGTACTGGTGGTCCAACACTGCCGTCCCGGAGGCGCGCAGGGTCCTCGCGCCGGCGGAGGAGGCCTGGCACTTCGGGTACGAGCGGCGGCTGCGCCGGGTGCCCGTCCCGGTGTACGAGGGCGTCGACCGGACGTATCCGCAGCGCGGCGAGTATCCGGCCGACTACTTCTACGAGGTGCCCGACGGGCGGCGGCGCTGGATCGCCGCCCTGGACGGGGCCGGGCAGGGGCTGGTGCAGACGTCCACCGACGTGCTGCGCGGACGCAAACTCTTCGTGTGGGGCACCGGCACCGGCGGGCGCCGCTGGCAGCAATGGCTCACCGAACCCGGCACCGACGGCTACTGCGAGATCCAGGCCGGGCTCGCCCGCACCCAGTTGGAGCACCTGCGCCTCGACGCGGAGAGCGAGATCAGCTGGCTGGAGGCGTACGGGCTGGTCGACGCCGACGCGCGGCTCGTGCACGGCGACGACTGGGCCGCCGCCCGCTCCGAGGTCGAGTCCGGGCTCGAACGGCGCCTGCCGCGCGCGCAGTTCGAGACGGCGTACGAGCAGTGGCTGCCTTCCGCCGACCTCGAACCCACCGAGGTGCTCGCCGTCGGCTCCGGCTGGGGCGCGCTCGAAGTCCTGCGCGCCGCCCACAAGTTGCCCGGCACGCCCTTCGACGAGTCCACGCTCGGGGACGCCCAGCGGCCCTGGGCCGAGCTGCTCGGTTCGGGTTCCTTCCCGGAGCCCCGCCGCGTCGGGCCGCCCGGCGGGACGCTGGTCTCCCGGCACTGGCGGGACATGCTGGAGACGGCCCCCGCGGAGCCGCTCGCCGAGTACCACCTGGGGGTCGCCCAGTGGCACGCGGGAGACCGGGCCCAGGCCGTGCGCAGCTGGGAGAGGGGCCTCGAACTCGCCCCGTCCCTGTGGCCGTTGCTGCGCTGCCTCGCCGTCGCCGACCACGAGGCCGGCAACCGCGAACGGGCCGCCGACCGGTACACGGACGCCTTCGACGACCTGTGCCAGGAACGGCGCGACGACGGCGAGACCTGGACGGCGGCCACCGCCGCCCTCGGACGCGAGGCGATCGGCGCGCTGCTCGCGGCGGGGCGCACCGCGGACGCGCGGTCCGTGTGGGAACGGCTGCTCCCGGCGACCCGCGAACGCGGCCGGTTCCGGCTGATCGAGGCGCAGTTGCTGCTCGCCGAGGGCGACAAGGACGCGGCCCGTGCCGTCTTCGACGCAGGCTTCGAGGTGGCCGACCTGCGCGAGGGGGCCGAGGCGATCGGGGAACTGTGGTCCCGGATCTCCGACGAACCCCTGCCGGAACGCTACGACTTCAGGATGCGCCCGCCCGGCACCGACGGCAGCGGCACCGAAGGCGGCGGCTGACCCTACGGTGACGTGCGGCGGTCCGCGTACTCGTAGATGTAGCCGTCCGGGTGCAGCGCGATCAGGTTGCGGCCCGCGGGGGTCGCCACCGGGCCCGCGACGACCTGCGCGCCCGACTCGGTCAGCACCCGGTGGGCCTCGTCGACGTCCTTGACCGCGATGGTCGCCGACACCTTGCGGAGCACGTCGAGTTCCGCCTCCGGGCCGCTCATCAACAGGAAGCAGCCGACGGCGGCGACGGAGACCCCGCCGCGCTCGAAGCGTTGCGCCGGTCCGCCCGCCAGTCTCTCGTAGAAGGGGACCGCAGCCTCCAGGTCGTCGACGCAGATGCGCAGCGTGGCTCCCAGAATGTCCATGCGGACGAGCCTAGTTGGGGTCGGCCGCGAAGGAGATCGTTTCGTACGGATCCCGTGCCGGGGCGTGCTCGCCCCGGCCGGGCGGGAGTTACGCACCGGGGGCCGCGGGTACCCGGAGCGCATGGACCGCATCGATCACATGGAACATCTGGACAGGCGTCTGGCCGACGAGCTGGCGCAGGTGGCCCGCGACGCCGTACGCGAGGAGCTGCGGGAACAGACCCGCAAGCAGCGCCGGACGGCCGCGATGTACGCCGCGTCCGGTGCCGTCGCCCTGTACGCGGGCGCGGCCCTCGCGCTCACGGTCGGTCTCGCCCTCGCTATCGGCCTGCCCGACTGGGCCGCCGCGCTGATCACCGCCGCCGTGCTCGGCGCGCTGGCGTACGGGCTGCGGAACGCGGCACGGCCGTCGGCGCCCCGGCCCACGTCCGGTGGCGCCGCTCAGGTGCCCGGCGAAGGTGCCGTCCCCGGCGCCCCCGCCGGTACGGCTCCGGGGACGCGGGCCGACGGCCCCGCCGTGCCCCCGATGCCGCCGGTCGCCCCCGGCAACGCCGTGCCGGACACCCGGGCCCGGTGAGCCGCGGCCCGGCCCGGAACCCCCGTACCGACCGGGGCCACAACGACGTGGCCCCGGTCTTCGCCGTCCGCGGCCGTCGTGCCCGCGGACCCGTCCGGCGTGTCACGAAGTCCACTTCTGGAGCTGCGGAGGCCGCCTTCCTGCGATAGAAGTCGGGAGAAGTCGAAGGAGCCGCGCCCGTCCTCCACGGCGACCGGAACCCCCGGGGACCCGACGTTTGGGCACCCCGGCCAGGGGGACGCGGAAAGCCCCGTTCGAGCGATTCCGCCGGAGGCGACCCATGAGCCGACCCCGAGTCGTCGTTGTCGGAGCGGGCTTCGCCGGATACCGGGCGGCACAGACGCTCTCCGGTCCGGCCCGGGGCAGGGCCGGCCCGCTGGACGTCGTTCTGCTGAACCCGACGGACTACTTCCTCTATCTGCCCCTGCTGCCCCAGGTGGCCGCCGGTGTCCTGGAACCGCGCCGCGTCACCGTCTCCCTGACCGGCACCCTGCCCCGGGTACGCCTGGTGCTCGGCGAGGCCGACGGCATCGACCTCGACACACGCACCGTCCGCTGCACCGGCCCCGAGGGCGACACGGGCACGCTCTCCTACGACCGGCTGGTCCTCGCCGCGGGCAGCGTCAACAAACTGCTGCCGATCCCCGGTGTGGCCGAGCACGCGCACGGCTTCCGGGGGCTGCCCGAGGCGCTGTACCTGCGCGACCACGTGACCCGGCAGGTGGAACTCGCCTCCGCCGACGACGACCCCGTGACCGCGGCGGCCCGGTGCACGTTCGTGGTCGTCGGCGCGGGCTACACCGGCACCGAAGTGGCCGCGCACGGACAGCTGTTCACCGACGCCCTGGCCCGCAGGCAGCGGCACCGACCGGACTTGTGGCCGCGCTGGACACTGGTCGACATCGCGCCCCGCGTACTGCCGGAGCTGGACGAGCGGCTCTCGCGCACCGCCGACCGCGTCCTGCGGCGACGAGGCGTCGAGATCCGTACCGGCACGTCCGTGAAGGAGGCGACCCGGGACGGGGTCCTGCTCAGCGACGGCGACTTCGTCGGCACCCGCACCCTGGTCTGGTGCGTCGGCGTGCGGCCCGACCCGCTGGCCGAGGGGCTCGGGCTGGCCATGGAACAGGGCCGGCTGCTCGTCGAACCGACCCTCCAGGTGCCCGGCCGCCCCGAGGTGTTCGCCTGCGGTGACGCCGCCGCCGTGCCCGACCTGGAGAAACCGGGCCGGTACACCCCGATGACCGCCCAGCACGCCTGGCGGCAGGGGAGGACCGCGGGACGCAACGTCGCGGCCTCCCTCGGCATCGGCGACCCCCGCCCCTACCACCACCGCGACCTGGGCTTCGTCGTCGACCTCGGCGGGGTGAAGGCCGCCGCCAACCCGTTCGGCGTGCCGCTCTCCGGACCGGCCGCGGGCGCCGTCACCCGCGGCTACCACCTGGCCGCGATGCCGGGCAACCGCGTCCGGGTCGCCGCCGACTGGCTCCTGGACGCGGTACTGCCACGCCAGGGCGTACAGCTCGGCCTCGTCCGGTCCTGGTCCGTGCCGCTGGACACGGCCTCGCCCGAAACGGCCCGGGTGCCGGGCCGACCCGGCACCCCTGAACCCGGCACCCCTGAACCCGGACCCCCTGAGCGACCTCCTGCGGAAGGAGCACCATGAACACCCCCGAACTCATCGAACTCGGCCGGCAGCTGTGCGTCGACAGCGTGCGCGCGGCCGCCGCGGCGGGCTCCGGGCACCCCACCTCCTCCATGTCCGCCGCCGACCTGATGGCGGTCCTGCTCGCCCGGCAGCTGCGCTACGACTTCGAGCGGCCCTCCCATCCGGGCAACGACCGGTTCGTACTCTCCAAGGGGCACGCCTCGCCGCTGCTGTACGCCGCGTACAAGGCGGCCGGGGCCATCGACGACGCCGAACTGCTGACCTTCCGCACGCTGGACAGCCGTCTCGAAGGGCATCCGACACCGCGCCGGCTCCCGTGGGTGGAGACCGCCACCGGATCGCTGGGCCAGGGCCTGCCGGTCGGCGTGGGCATCGCCCTGTCGGGCAAGCGGCTCGACCGGGTGGGCTACCGCGTATGGGTGCTGTGCGGGGACAGCGAGCTGGCCGAGGGCTCGATCTGGGAGGCCGCCGAGCACGCGGCGTACGAAGGGCTCGACCACCTCACCGCGATCGTGGACGTCAACCGGCTCGGCCAGCGCGGCCCCACCCGGCACGGCCACGACCTCGACGCGTACGCCCGCCGCTTCCAGGCCTTCGGCTGGCACACCGTCGAGGTCGACGGACATGACGTCGAGGACATCGAGCGGGCGTACGGCGAGGCCGTGTCCACGGTGGGACAGCCGACCGTGATCCTGGCCCGCACCCTCAAGGGCAAGGGCGTCGCGTCCGTGCAGGACCGCGAGGGCCTGCACGGCAAGCCGCTGCCCGACGCCGACGAGGCGATCGAGGAACTGGGCGGGGTACGGGACCTGCGCGTCGAGGTCCGGCAGCCGCAGGCCGCCCGCATGCTGCACGCGGTACGGGCCGGTCACCTGGACCTGCCGCGCTGGGAGAGCGGGGACGAGGCCGCCACCCGGGACGCCTACGGCCAGGCGCTCGCCGCGCTCGGCTCCTCGCGCGCGGACGTCGTCGCCCTCGACGGGGAGGTGAGCGACTCCACCCGCGCCGAGTTCTTCGCCAAGGAACACCCCGAGCGGTTCTTCGAGTGCTACATCGCCGAACAGCAGCTCGTCGGGGCGGCCGTCGGGCTCGCCACCCGCGGCTGGGTGCCGTTCGCCTCCAGCTTCGCCGCGTTCCTCACCCGCGCCCACGACTTCGTCCGGATGGCGGCGGTCAGCGGCGTGGGCATCAATCTCGTCGGCTCGCACGCGGGCGTCGCGATCGGCGAGGACGGGCCCTCGCAGATGGGCGTCGAGGACCTGGCCATGTTCCGCGCGGTGTACGGCTCGACCGTGCTCTACCCCTGCGACGCCAACCAGACGGCCGCACTCGTCGCCACCATGGCGGGCCTCGACGGCATCCGCTATCTGCGGACCTCCCGCGGTGCCATGCCCGTCCTGTACGGCCCCGGCGAGGAGTTCCCCGTCGGCGGCAGCAAGGTGCTCAGGCGCTCCGCGGACGACCGGCTGACCGTCGTCGCCGCCGGTGCGACCGTGCACGAGGCGCTGAAGGCCGCGGACGCGCTCGCCGCCGACGGCATCGCCGTGCGGGTCGTCGACCTGTACTCCGTCAAGCCCGTCGACCGCGAGACCCTGCGCGAGGCCGCCGAGCAGACCGGCTGCCTGCTCACCGTCGAGGACCACCACCCCGAGGGCGGCATCGGCGACGCGGTCCTCGACGCCTTCCTCGACGGCCGTCCCACTCCGCGGCTGGTCCGTCTCGCCGTACGGCACATGCCCGGTTCGGCCACCCCCGCGGAGCAGCTGCACGCGGCGGGCATCGACGCCGACTCCGTCGTGGCCGCGGTGAAACTGCTGGTGGAGAACGCGGTGGTGCGATGACCTCCGTACGCGCGGGCCGGCGGACCGTCGAGGTGCACCGGCCCGACAAGGTGATGTTCCCCGGCGGGCCCGGCGGGGGAGAGGCGAAGGAGTACACCAAGGCGGACGTCGTGGCGTACTACCGGGAGATCGCCCCCTTCATGCTGCCGCACCTGCGGGGGCGGCCCCTGATGCTGGAGCGGTACCCCGACGGGCTCGACGGGCCGAAATTCATGCAGAAGAACGTCCAGGACCACTATCCGGACTGGATCCGCCGCGTGGAGCTGCCCAAGGAGGGCGGCACGGTCCTGCACCCCGTGTGCGACGACACCGCGACCCTCGTCTACCTCGCCGACCAGGCCGCCCTGACCCTGCACCGGTGGCTCGCCCGGGTCTCGTCCGACGGCACGGCCGACCGGCCGGACCGGCTGGTCTTCGACCTGGACCCCGCGACCGACGACTTCGAACCGGTACGCGACACAGCCCGGCTCCTCGGTGAACTCCTCGACCAACTCCGGCTGCCGTCCGCCCTGATGACCACCGGCTCACGCGGACTGCACGTCGTGGTGCCCCTCGACGGGCGGCACGGCTTCGACGAGGTGCACACCTTCGCCAAGGACGTCGCCGACACGCTCACCGAGGCGCATCCCGACCGGCTCACCACCGAGGCCCGCAAGAAGGACCGCGGCGACCGGCTGTATCTGGACATCCAGCGCAACGCCTACGCCCAGACCACCGTCACCCCCTTCACCGTCCGTGCCAGGCCGGGTGCCCCGGTCGCCATGCCCGTCGCCTGGGACCAGCTCGAAGACGCCGAACTCGGCCCGCGCCGCTGGACGATCGCCGACGCCGTCGACCAGGCCCGCACGAACCCCTGGTCGGGGCTGCTGCGCAGCGGTCGCGCGCTCGCTCCCGCCAGGCGCCGTCTGAACGCCCTGCGCGGCTGAGCAGGGGCGGTCGCGGAGCCGGTCCGGCCGACGGGGCCGGCCGGACCGGTTGATCACTCAGGGTGGCCGAGTATGTACCCCCCGAGGTTTGGTCAACAGGCCTGCGGCCACCCGGAGTTGGAGGTGGTCATGTCGAACACATCCAACACATCCAACACATCGGGCCCCCAGCGCCCGACTGGTTCTCCCCGGGGCGGGCAGCGCGGCGCGACAGGCGACGAGGAGCTGGGTCCCATGGACGTGCTGCGCCAGGCGCGCGGCCAGCTCGCCGAACTGACCGGCATGGAGGCCGAGTCGGTGTCGTCCTTCGAACGCACCGACGACGGCTGGTCGTTGGAGATCGAGGTCCTGGAACTCGTCCGGGTCCCCGACACGATGAGTCTGCTCGCGAGTTACGAGGTGACCCTCGACCCGCGCGGCGAGCTCACCGGTTACCGGCGCGTCCGCCGCTACGAACGCGGCCGGGCGGACAGCCGCAGGCCCGGCGGCCGGTAGGCCGGCCCCTGCCCGCACGCCCCACAGCGCGCGCACCCCGCCAGACGTACACACCCCAACAGACAAGGAGGGCCGGTCGGTATGACCGTTGTCCCGGCACAGCAATCCGGTGGTGGAGGCGGCTCCAGCGGCCTCTACGACGTCCTCGAACTCGTGCTCGACCGGGGGCTCGTCATCGATGCCTTCATCCGGGTCTCCCTCGTCGGCATCGAGATCCTCAAGATCGACATCCGTGTCGTCATAGCGAGCGTCGACACCTATCTGCGCTTCGCCGAGGCGTGCAACCGCCTCGACCTCGAAGCCGGACCCAAGCGCAGCCCCGGACTCCCCGACCTGGTCGGCTCGATCACCGAGTCCGGTGCGAAGGGCAAGTCCAAGGGGGCCCTGTCCGGCGCCGCCGAGACCATCTCCGACGCGTTCAAGCAGTCCCGCGAGGAGAGCCAGACCGAGTCGAGGCCGCGGGCCCGTAAGTCCACCGCCGCCTCACGCCGCAAGGAGGAGCAGGAGTGAGCACGTACGTCTACGGCATCACGTCCAGTTCGCTGCCCTCGCTCCCGGACGGCACGGCGGGCGTCGGCGAGCCGGCGCTGCCGGTGCGTGTCATCAAGGAGGGCGACCTCGCGGCGGTCGTCAGTGACGCGCCCGAAGGGCTGCGGCCCAAGCGCAGGGACCTGCTCGCCCACCAGAACGTACTCGCCGAGGCGGGCACGGGCGGCCCGGTGCTGCCCATGCGCTTCGGCAGTGTCTCGACGGACGACGCGGCCGTGGCCGGTGTCCTGGCCGAGCGCGCCGAGCACTTCAAGGAGCGCCTCGACGTACTGGCCGGCAAGGTCGAGTACAACGTCAAGGCCACGCACGACGAAGAGGCCGTACTGCACCGGGTGATGTCCGAGAACCCGGAGGTCAGGTCGCTCACCGAGGCCAACCGCAGCGCGGGCGGAGGCAGTTACGACGAGAAACTGCGGCTCGGCGAGATGGTGGTCGCCGCGGTGAAGAACCGCGAGGCCGAGGACGCCGCCGAGATCCAGCAGGCGCTGGAGTCGGCCGCCGCGTCCGTCAGCGTGGGCCCCGAGTCCACGGGCTGGCTGGCCAACCTCTCGTTCCTCGTGGACCGCGACGCGGCCGAGACGTTCATGGACGCAGTCGAAGAGGTCCGCAAGAGCCACCCGCATCTCGATCTGCGGGTGCACGGACCGCTGCCCCCCTACAGCTTCGTCGAGCCGGGCCCCTCCCGGCCCGCCGCGGCGACCAACTGAACTCCCTACAGCAGGAGTTGATGACATGGGGCTGATCGGAGAGGTCCTGATGCTGCCGTTCGCCCCCGTGCGCGGCAGCCTCTGGGCCATGGAACAGGTGGTGAACGAGGCCGAGCGCCAGTACTACGACCCGGCGGCGGTCCGCGCCGAACTCGGCAGGCTCGAGGAACGCCTCGAGGCCGGGGAGATCGATGAAGCGGAGTTCGACCGCATGGAGGACGAGCTCCTCGACAGGCTGGAGATAGCCATGACCAGGAGCACCGGCACAGGCAACAACGGGACTACACGATGAACCGACTAGGGCTTGGCCTCGCCGTAGGGGCCGGATACATCCTCGGACGTACGAAGAAGATGAAGCTGGCCTTCGCCGTGGGCACCATGGTGGCGGGCAAGCGGCTGCACCTCAGCCCGCGGGCGCTCGCGGACCTGGTCTCCACACAGCTGCAGAACAACCCGCAGTTCAAGGAGATCGGGGACCAGCTGCGCGGAGACCTGCGAGGCGTGGGCAAGGCCGCCACCGGAGCACTCGTCGAGCGCCAGATCACCGGCCTCGCCGACCGGCTGCACGGACGGACCAGCCAGGTGCAGGACCAGCTCGCGGGCGTCGTCCCGGACGCGGTCCCGGACGTGCCCGGGGTCGGCGGCAAGAAGCGCCGCAAGCGGGACGAGGAACCGGACGACGAGTACGAGGACGTCGAGTACGACGACGAGTACGAGCAGGACGACGACCCGGACGACTCCGGCCGCGACCACCGCGACAAGCGTGACGCGGACGGCGAGGCGGCCGAGGACGACGAGAAGCCACGGCCCCGCAAGCGGGCTCCCGCGAAGAAGTCCGCGAAGGCGCCCGCGAAGAAGGCCGCCGAGAAGCGCAGCCCCGGCAACGAGGCTCCGGCGAAGAAGACGGCGGCAAGGGCCGCGAAGAAGGCCCCTAGCAGGAGGACGGCCGCGGCGAAGACCGCCACGCGCCGCACCACCCGGGCCCGTACGACGAGGGGAGGCGGCGACGATGACTGACACCCTCGGATCCGCGGCCAAGCAGGCCAAGAGCAACCCGCTGACCTCCCTCGCGCAGAGCGAGGCGGTCGACCGGCTCAAGGAGGAGGCCCAGGCCTACCTGGCCGCGCAGGTCCAGCGGGCGCTGGTCGGCGTCGGGACCAAGCTCGGCCGGACCACGGGCAAGCTCAACGACATCGCCTCCGGCGACAGCCCCGGCTTCGCCAAGCTCGCCCTCGACGGCGGCCGCAAACTCGCCGAGGGCAAGGGGCCGATGCGCACCGCGCTGGAACTCGGCGCGGGCAAGGCCAAGGACAGCGTCGTCGGTGCCTTCAAGAACCTGACCGGCGGCAAGGGCGGCAAGCGCAGGGGCGGCGCCGGCAAGAAGCCCACCGTCATCATGGAGTTCATCGACGTCGGCGTGCCGCTGCGCACGGCCTACGACCAGTGGACCCAGTACCAGGACTTCAGCAACTTCGCCCGGGGCGTCAAGAGCGCGAACCGCGCCGACGACACGACGTCCGACTGGCAGATGAAGATCTTCTGGTCCAACCGCAGCTGGAAGGCCCACACCACCGAGCAGGTGGCGGACCAGCGGATCAGCTGGACGTCCGAGGGCGCCAAGGGCACCACCAAGGGCGTCATCACCTTCCACTCGCTCGCCGAGAACCTCACCCGCGTGCTGCTGGTCATCGAGTACTACCCCAAGGGGCTGTTCGAGAAGACCGGCAACATCTGGCGCGCCCAGGGCCGCAGGGCCCGCCTCGACCTCAAGCACTTCGCTCGGTTCATCTCCATCAAGGGCGAGGCGGACGACGGCTGGCGCGGTGAGATCCGCGACGGCGAGGTCGTCACGAGCCACGAGGACGCGGTCGCGGAGGAGGAGGAAGCCGAGCAGAACTCCGAGGACGCCCCCGAGGAAGGCTCCGAGGACGCGGAGGCCTCGGCCGACGAGGAGGCCGCCGAGGACGAGCTGCCCGAGGACGAGGAGGCGTACGAGGACGAGGACGCCCCCGAGGCCGAGTACGAGGACGAAGAGGCCTACGAGGAGGACGCGCACGAGGCCGAGTACGAGGACGAAGAAGTCCCGGAGGACGAGGAAGCGGTGGAGGAGGCGGACGAGCGCGAGCGTGAGCCCGCCGGTGCCAGGGGCCGTCGATGACCACGGCTCAGCGTCTGCCCGACCCCTACGGGAACGGCGGCGGCGCCAACCTCGCGGACATCCTCGAACGGGTCCTGGACAAGGGCATCGTGATCGCGGGCGACATCCGGATCAACCTGCTCGACATCGAACTCCTCACCATCAAACTGCGGCTCATCGTCGCCTCCGTCGACAAGGCGAAGGAGATGGGAATCGACTGGTGGGAGACCGATCCGCAGCTGTCCTCCCGCGCCGGACGCGACGAACTCGCCAAGGAAAACGCGGAGTTGCGCGCGCATGTGGCTGAACTGGAGAAAGCGCGCGGTGAATTGACCGCGCGCAAGCGCGCACCCGCGAAGAAGGAAGCCCAGGAATGAGTGGTCTGCGTTACGTGTACGCCGTCTGCCGCCCCTTCGGCACACCCCTGCCGGCTCGGCTGACAGGGGTGGCCGGCGTACCGCCCAAGCAACTGGTCCACGGCGACCTGGTCGCCGTCGTCGGCCAGGTGCCCGAGGAGGACTTCGCGGAGGAGCCGTTACGGGCCCATCTGGAGGACCTGGACTGGCTCGGCGCGACCGCGCGGGCGCACCAGAACGTGATCGACGCGCTCACCGTCGTCACCTCGCCGCTGCCGCTCCGGCTCGCCACGGTGTTCCGGGACGACAGCGGTGTCCGGTCGATGCTGGAGGAGCGCGCGGAGACGTTCTCGCGCACCCTCGGCCGGCTCGACGGGCGGGTCGAGTGGGGGGTGAAGGTGTACTCGGAACCGACGGAGTCCGCGGAGGCTGCGGAGTCCAAGGGGACGCCCGGGGAAGCGGCCTCCGCTCCCCGCCGGGCGGCCGGTTCGGGACGCGACTATCTGCGGCAGCGGCGCAACCAGCGCAAGGAGAGCGAGGAGAAGTGGGAGCAGGCCGAGGAGTTCTCGCGCCGGCTCCACGAGTCCCTCTCCGGGTACGCGGAGGACACCCGGATCCACGCCCCGCAGAACTCGGCGCTGTCCCGGGCGCCCGGCCGGAACATCCTGAACGCCGCCTACCTGGTGCCGCGGACGGAATCCGAGGCGTTCGTGGAAGTCGTCGACCGTACGAAGGACGACGCGCCGGGGCTGCGCGTCGAGCTGACCGGGCCGTGGGCCGCCTACTCGTTCAGCGGGGAGGACGCGTGACCGTCGTGGAACGCCGGGAGGTCGCGCTCGTCGACCTCCTCGACCGGCTGCTCGCGGGCGGGGTCGTCATCACCGGTGACCTCACCCTGCGGATCGCGGACGTCGATCTCGTACGGATCGATCTGAACGCGCTCATCAGCTCGGTGAACGAGAACGTTCCCGCGCCCTGGGGGGAGATGCTGTGAGCGGTGGAGAGGCACTCCAGAGGGTCGTCGACGACGCGGTCCTGGGACCCGGGGCGGGCAAGAAGGCCGGGCGGAGCCGGCTCGACCTTGAACCGGACACGGTGGAGCGGGACCTGATCAAGCTCGTGCTGACGGTGGTCGAGCTCTTGCGGCAGTTGATGGAGCGGCAGGCTGTTCGGCGGTTCGACACGGGTGACTTGTCCGAGGATCAGGAGGAGCGGATCGGGCTCACGCTGATGCTTCTGGACGACCGGATGGCGGAACTCCGGGACCGCTACGGCCTCCGCCCCGAGGACCTGAACCTCGACCTCGGCCCCCTGGGCCCGCTACTCCCCCGAGCCTAGCCCGCGCCCGCGGGCCGGGCCCGGTGCCGCTGGGGGCCGCGCGCCCATGGAGTCTGCGGGCCGGTGGGGGTTGCTCGCGCAGTTCCCCGCGCCCCTAAAAGACAAAAGACTGCGCAGTTCCCCGCGCCCCTGGGGACCGCGCGCCCATCGAATCTGCGGGCCGGTGGGGGTGGGCCGCGCAGTTCCCCGCGCCCCTTAAGGGCGAAAAGCTGGGGCGCAGCCCCGTTTTTCAGGGGCGCGGGGAACTGCGCGAGCAACCCCCACCGGGGCCGCAGGTGGAACTCAAGGGGTCAAGCCGGCCGCTTGCGGGTCAGGAGTTCGCCGTGGAGGACTGCGAACCATGCGTCCTCCCGCGCGCCCCACGCCCGCCACGCGGCAGCGATCTCCTGCAACTGGCCCTCCACGGCGTGGCCCCCCTCCACCGCGAGCGCCGCATACGCGGAGGCCACCGTCCGGTCCGCCCACAGCCCGCTCCACCACGCCCGTTCCGACGCCGTCGAGTAGCACCACGTACCCGCCGAGGCCGTGATGTCCTCCGCGGGGAAGCCGGCCGCCAGCGCCCACGACTTCAGGCGCCGCCCCGCATCCGGTTCGCCCCCGTTCGCGCGTGCCACCCGCCGGTACAGGTCGAGCCAGTCGTCCAGCCCGGGGGACCGCGGATACCAGGTCATCGCCGCGTAGTCGGAGTCCCGGACGGCGATGAGGCCGCCCGGCTTCGTGACCCGGTACATCTCCCGCAGCGCCTGTACGGGGTCTCCCACGTGCTGCAGCACCTGATGGGCGTGCACGACACAGAAGCTGTCGTCCGGGTACTCCAGCGCATGGACGTCCGCGACGGCGAAGTCGACGTTCTCCAGGCCCCGTTCGGCCGCCGTGGCACGCGCCCGGTCCAGGATGCCGGGCGCGTGGTCGACACCGGTGACCTGGCCGTCCGGCAC
Organism: Streptomyces sp. NPDC127119; assembly: GCF_042677425.1. Taxonomy (NCBI): domain Bacteria; kingdom Bacillati; phylum Actinomycetota; class Actinomycetes; order Kitasatosporales; family Streptomycetaceae; genus Streptomyces; species Streptomyces sp. NPDC127119. The sequence goes on from NZ_JBHXTO010000167.1 coordinate 15,515, forward strand.
CAGTTCGGCCAGGTCCGCCGTGATGGTGCCGGGCCCGCAGCCGATGTCCAGGATCCGCATGTGCGGCTTGAGCGAGCCGAGGAGGTAGGCCGCCGAGTTGGCGGCCGTACGCCAGGTGTGCGAGCGCAGCACGGACTCGTGGTGGCCGTGCGTGTACACGGCGGTCTCTTTCGGCACCTTCGACATGGCGGCATCCGTTCACTCGGTACGGGAGTACCTCTCAAGCTACGTCGCCATGTCGAAGTGTGAGACCCCCGTCTCGCGATACGGACTGACCGTCGGTCAGCGCGGGCCGCTCGGGCGGTAGACCGTCAGCGCCTCCGGGAGCTTCTGGATCGTCACATCGCCCTCCACGGGCCTGACTTCACCGTCGAAGGCCAGCAGTGTGCCCGGTTCGACGCCCTGCACACGGAGGCCGCCGACCCGCAGCGCCGCGTGCACGGGGGACCGGGTCAGCGGTCCGGCCACGGCCGCGGCCAGCAGGCGTACCGCCGGGAAACGGCCGCCGTGCACCACCCGTACGTCGAGAAGACCGTCCGCGAGGTCGTAACGGCGGGCAGGGATCGGCCCCATCCGGTGGTAGGTGCCGTTGCCGGCGAACAGCAGCCACAGCGGCCGCTCCTTGCCGTCGAAATCGGTCCGCAGCGGGTGCCGGCCCGCCCGTACGACACGCAGGGTGGCGACCACCCCGGCCGGCCAGCCGCCGATCCGCTTCGACCAGTGGTCCCGCTCGCGCACCAGCTCCGGATAGACGCCCAGGCTGCAGTTGTTGAGGAAGTAGCCCTCCTGGTCACCGGAGGAGTACCGGCCCACGTCCACCCGTACGGCGTCGCCCTCCGTCAGCGCGCGGCTCAGGCCCCGTACGTCCTCCACGCCCAGGTCCTTGGAGAAGTGGTTGAGCGTGCCGCCCGGCAGCACGGCGAGCGGCAGGCCGTGGCGCAGGGCGACCGTGGCGGCCGCGTTGATCGAGCCGTCGCCGCCGCACACCCCCAGCACCTCGGCACGTGCCGCGGCCTTCTCCAACTCGGCCCGCAGATACTCCGGTTCGCACTCCACGACCTCGGCGAGCGGCAGGGCGTCCCCGATGGCGCGCATCCGGTCCGCGGTGCCCGCCGAGGTGTTGACCACGAGGACAAGCCCCTCCCCGTCCTGGAGGGCGGGCACGTCCGCGCGCGGACGCCCGGGGGGCGGCAACTGGTCACGCGTGGGAACCAGGGCGCGGGCGACGAAGGCGGAACCCACCCCGAACGCCGCCCCGGCGAGCACGTCGCTCGGGAAGTGCGCGCCCGTGTAGATACGGGACAGGGCGACCGCGGCGGCCACCGGGGCCACCACCGCGCCGAGCGGCCGGGACTCCATCGCGACGCCCGCCGCGAAGGCCGCCGCCGACGCCGAGTGCCCCGAGGGGAAGGACGTGGTGATCGGCTGCCGCTTCAGCTGCCGCATCACCGGCACGGCGTCGAGGCGGGGGCGCGGCCGGCGCACCGAGCGCTTGCCCACCGTGTTGATCGTGGCCGACGCCAGGGCCAGCGAGGCGATCCCCCGCACGGCCGCGCGGCGCGCGCGGGGCGAGCGGGTCGCCGCGAGGGCCGCCGCCGCGCCGAACCACAGCACCCCGTGGTTCGCGCCGCGGCTCAGCTTCGGCAGCAGCGGGTCGGCGCCCGGCCAGTGCCGGGTCGCGACCGCCTCGAACAGGCGGGTGTCGAGGGCCATCAGCCGGTCGAGCAGGGTATGGCCGGCCCCGGTGGCGGTGAGGTCTACTTCAACGGTCATGCCCCATCGTCTACCCCACCGGGCCTTCGGCGCGCATATCGGTTTGCCCCGCCACCCGTCCGCCCCGGACAATGCGCGACCATGGGACATCTCGAAGCCGCGCACCTGGAGTACTACCTTCCCGACGGGAGGGCGCTGCTCGGCGACGTCTCCTTCCGGGTGGGCGAAGGGGCCGTGGTGGCGCTCGTGGGGCCCAACGGCGCCGGGAAGACGACACTGCTGCGGCTGATCTCGGGCGAGCTGAAACCGCACGGCGGCACGGTCACGGTGAGTGGCGGACTCGGGGTGATGCGCCAGTTCGTGGGCTCCGTACGGGACGAGTCGACCGTGCGCGACCTGCTCGTGTCGGTGGCCCAGCCCCGGATCCGCGAGGCCGCGCAGGCCGTGGACCGGGCCGAGCACGGCATCATGACGGTCGACGACGAGGCCGCGCAGATGCAGTACGCGCAGGCACTCTCCGACTGGGCCGAGGCCCAGGGGTACGAGGCCGAGACGCTCTGGGACATCTGCACCACGGCCGCGCTCGGCGTCCCCTACGACAAGGCGCAGTTCCGCGAGGTACGGACCCTGTCGGGCGGTGAGCAGAAGCGGCTCGTCCTTGAGGCACTGCTGCGCGGCTCCGACGAGGTGCTGCTCCTCGACGAGCCGGACAACTACCTCGACGTCCCCGGCAAGCGCTGGCTGGAGGAGAAGCTGCGGGAGACCCGTAAGACGGTCCTGTTCGTCTCCCACGACCGGGAGCTGCTCGCCCGCTCCGCCGAGAAGATCGTCAGCGTGGAACCGGGACCGGCAGGCGCCGACGCCTGGGTGCACGGCGGCGGCTTCGCCACGTACCACGAGGCCCGCAGCGAGCGGTTCGCGCGCTTCGAGGAGCTGCGGCGGCGCTGGGACGAGAAGCACGCCCAGCTGAAGAAGCTCGTACTGAATCTGCGCCAGGCCGCCTCCATCAGCCATGAGCTGGCCTCGCGGTACCAGGCCGCGCAGACCAGGCTGCGCAAGTTCGAGGAGGCCGGGCCGCCGCCGGAGCCGCCGCGGGAGCAGGACATCACGATGCGCCTGCACGGCGGACGCACCGGCGTACGGGCCGTGACCTGCAAGGGGCTCGAACTGACCGGGCTGATGAAACCGTTCGACCTGGAGGTCTTCTACGGCGAGCGGGTCGCCGTCCTCGGCTCGAACGGCTCGGGCAAGTCGCACTTCCTGCGGCTGCTCGCGGGCGGCGACGTCGCGCACACGGGGGAGTGGAAGCTCGGCGCGCGGGTCGTGGCCGGCCACTTCGCCCAGACCCACGCGCACCCCGAGCTGCAGGGACGCGCGCTGCTCGACATCCTGTGGAGCGAGCACGCCCAGGACCGGGGCGCGGCGATGTCCCGGCTGCGGCGGTACGAGCTGACGGCGCAGGCGGAGCAGCGGTTCGACCGGCTGTCCGGTGGGCAGCAGGCCCGCTTCCAGATCCTCCTGCTCGAACTGGAGGGGTCCACGGCCCTGCTCCTCGACGAGCCGACGGACAACCTCGACCTGGAGTCTGCGGAGGCGCTCCAGGAAGGCCTTGAGGCGTACCAGGGAACGGTGCTGGCCGTCACCCACGACCGGTGGTTCGCTCGCGCGTTCGACCGCTATCTGGTCTTCGGCAGCGACGGGCGTGTGCGGGAGACGACGGAGCCGGTGTGGGACGAACGCCGGGTCGAGCGGTCGCGCTAGCGCTTCGCACCCCTGAAAGAT
>NZ_JBHXTO010000168.1:0-18961 GCF_042677425.1 Streptomyces sp. NPDC127119
GTTCCCCGCGCCCCTGACAGGGCACGAACCGGCTCCACGACCCACCCGCCCGCCTTTAGGGGCGCGGGGAACTGCGCGGCCAACCACGACGCACCCGCAGCAGACATGCGGGGGGTCGGAGCACGTCCCGTCCGGCTCTCGACTGCAGCCGAGTGGGGGCGGGCCGCGCCGTTCCCCGCGCCCCTGACGGGGCCCGAACCGGGCAGCCCGAGCCGACGCCCGAACCCAAGCGCCCGCCTTTAGGGGGCGCGAGGAACTGCGCGGCCAGCCACGACGCACCCGCACCGGGCATGCGGGGAGTCGGGGCACGCCCCCTCCGGCTCTCGACCGCAGGCGCGTGGGGGCGGGCCGCGCCGTTCCCCGCGCCCCTGACGGGGCCCGGACCGGCGCCACGACCCACCCGCACCAAAGAACCGCGCGAGCAACCCCGCCATAGGACCAGCTCAGCAAGAAGTGAGCGCTCTCAGCAATGGAGCGAACCCCGGCTATCCTGATCGGCAACCGCCGCCCTGAGGAGCCCCGAGGTGACCGACCAGTCGACACAGCCACGCCCCACGCTGGAGGCAGTGGCCGCCCGGGCGGGAGTCTCCCGAGCCACCGTGTCCCGTGTCGTCAACGGAGGCGAAGGCGTCCGCGAACCCCTCGTCGAGCGAGTCAGGCGCGCCGTCGAGGAACTCGGTTACGTCCCCAACCAGGCAGCTCGCAGCCTCGTCACCCGACGCCACGACGCCGTCGCCGTGGTCATCGCCGAACCGGAGACCCGCGTCTTCGCGGACCCCTTCTTCGCGCTCCAGCTCCGAGGCATCAGCAAGGAGCTGACCGCCCACGACTCGCAACTCGTCCTGCTGCTCACGGAAGGCCGCGACGACCACGCCCGCGTGGCGCGCTATCTCGCCGGCGGTCACGTCGACGGCGCGCTCGTCTTCTCCCTGCACCTCGACGACCCGCTGCCCAGCCTGATCCACGGAGTTCCAACCGTGTACGGCGGGCGCCCCGGCTGGAGCGACGGTTCACGCGGCGTGGTCTACGTCGACTGCGACAACAGGGGCGGCGCCCGCGAGGCCGTCCGCCACCTCGTCGGACTCGACCGTACGCGCGTCGCGCACATCACCGGCGCCCTCGACCAGACCTCGGCGGTCGACCGGCTCGACGGGTTCCGTGACGTCATGGTGGACGTCGATCCGAGGCTGATCGTGGAGTGCGACTTCACCCCGGGCGGCGGCGAGCGGGCCATGCGGGAACTCCTCGACCGGTGCCCTGACGTGGACGCGGTGTTCGCCGCGAACGACCTCATGGCGGTCGGTGCCATGCGGGCGCTGCGCGAGCGGGGCCGGCGGGTGCCCGAGGATGTCGCCGTGATCGGGTTCGACGACATGCTGCCGTTCACCGAGCAGGCTGATCCGCCGCTCACGACTGTCCGGCAGGACATCGAGGAGATGGGCCGGTTGATGGCACGGTTGTTGTTGCGGGGGTTGGACCGGAGCGGGTCCGCCGGAGTGGGGGCGCCGGCCAGTGTCGTGCTGCCGACGACTCTGGTGCGGCGGGTCTCCGCGTAGCCACTCCGCGGGGCGCGTTTGCGGGTGCGGGTCCGTCGTGGCTGAGCACGCCGTTCCCCGCGCCGCTCAGCCGCGGAGCGCTCAGTGTTCGTGCGGCTCGTAGCCCGGGATCGTGCCGTCCGTCTTCTTGACCAGGAACAGGCCCGCCATTCCCATGTCGGAGTGGCTCTGGACGTGGCAGTGGTACATCCACGCGCCCGCCCCGACGCCCTCCCCCGCGATGACCTGGAAGCCGAACGAGTCGGCGGGACCCACGATCAGGTTGTCGACCACTCGGCTGGGGTCGTCGGGACCGGTCAGCAGACCCGTGCGGTTGTCCGCCCAGCGGTGTCCGTGCACATGGAACGTGTGGTAGTACTCGCCGTGCGTGATCGACACGAACTCGACCCGATCCCCCACCGTGGCCTCGAAGTTGGGGCTGTCGTGCCCCGGCCTGTTGTTGATCGTCATGTCGTTGAAGACGATGGTGTGGGTCTTGTCGGGCAGGATGTCGCCCTGCCGGCGCACGATCACCGGCCCGTACAGGCCCTTCCGGATGCCGCCCGTACCGTGCTCGGTGCCGACGACATGGTCGTGGTAGTGCCAGTAGCCCGCGCTGCCCGCCCGCCAGGTGCCGTCCTTGCGGCGGCCGGGGGCATGGGTGCGCCAGGTGTACGTACGGGTGTCCCCGGGCTCGACATGCGACTTGCTCAGCTTCGTCCCGTCGCTGGACACCTCGTAGTCCAGGCCGTGGACGTGCAGGCTCGCCGCCACGTCCAGCGTGTTCTCGACCTCGATGTACGCGGTGTCGCCCTCGTTGAGTTCGATCAGCGGCCCGGGGATCGAGGCCGCGCCCTTCTCGAACCCGTAGCCCAGCTGACCGTCGGCGAGCTTCTCGATGTACAGCTTGATGCGTCTGACCTCGCCGCCCGCGGGGGCGGTACGGAGCGCGGTGCTCGCGCTCGCCGCGCTGTCCGCGGACGTCGCGTCCTTCGCGGCGACGAGCGACAACGATGTCGCGACCGTGGCGACGGCGGCCCCGCCCAGCATCATCCGACGGCTGAAACCGCGCCTGTCCATCGCGTCCGTGGTGGCCATGTCGTCCGTGGTGCCCATGCCGAACTCTCCCAACCTGCAACGCGGTCAACGGAATTGACGGGACTGGCGGGTCCGGTCGCGGAGCCGACGGTGGATCCGACCGAACCGAGTGACAGAGACGAACTGGTGAGACGGTAGTGGCATCGCCTTCGTTTATCCACACTCAGGACAAAGTTTGTTGGATACCGGTCATACCTATTGGCGAGTTCCGCGAAAAGGTCTAGCTTCCATGGCGCTGTTGCTGTGACCGAGGAGGATGGGGTGACCACATGCGGCCCACACCGCATCAAACGCCACTGACGGTACGGAAGTTGAGCAGGTCCAGACGGAGAGGCTGGGCTGCCGCGCTGGCGGCGGGAGTCGTCACGGCGGGTGTCCTCTCGGGGCCCGCCGCGAGCGCGCGCCCTGCTCCCGAACCGCTGACAACGATGTCGATCAAGTCGCCGCCCGGCGGCGCCGACGTAAAGGTGCTGATCTTCCACGGGTCCGCGGCCGGTGGCGAGGAGTCCCCCGTCGTCAACGCGGGTATCGAGGCGATCGAGGACCTCGGGCAGTCCGGCCCCGCGGCCGGGCGCTTCGGTGTGACCGCCACGGACGACGCCTCCGTCTTCACCGACGAGACGAAGCTCGGCCTCTACAACGCCGTCGTCTTCCTGACCGGCGGGGGCGACATCCTCGACCCGGAGCAGGAGGCCGGTCTGGAGTCGTACATGGAGGCCGGCGGCGGCTTCCTCGGCATCCATGACGCGGCCCGCGCCGAGCCGTACTCGGACTGGTTCACCGGACTCGTCGGCGCCCGTCCGGCCGCGAACAGCCCAACGGCCGTACAGCGGGCGACCGTTGAGGTCGGTGACCGTCAGCATCCGGCCACCAAGGATCTGCCGCTGCAGTGGAAGCGCCCCGACCAGTGGCTGAACTGGGTCAAGAACCCGTCCGGCGACGTGCACACCGTGGCGCGGGTCCGCGAGTCGACGTACACGCCGGGTACCGGCGCGAACGGCGCCGACCACCCCGTGTCCTGGTGCCGTGACTACGACGGCGGCCGGTCCTTCTACACCGGTATGGGCGGTACGGCGTCCTCGTTCGACGAGACGGAGTTCCGCTCGCACCTGCGCGGGGCGCTCGCCTGGACGACCCGGATCTCGCAGGCCGACTGCAAGGCCACGATCAACGCCAACTACAAGGCGGAGCGGCTGACCCAGCCCAACCAGCCGGGCCAGAACGACCAGATCGGCGAGCCGCACGGCCTGGTGACCGCGCCCGACGGCCGCGTGTTCTACATCGGCCGCGGTGGCGCCGACTCCTCGCAGCCGGTCATCACGGACTGGAACAACCCGGACGTCGGCAAGGGCAAGGGCGAGATCCACGTCTACGACCCGAAGACCAAGAAGGTCACGCTGGCCGGCACGCTCAACGTCTTCGGCAACAAGGGCGGCGGCGACGAGCTGATCAAGGTCGAGGAGGGCCTGCTCGGCATCGAGCTGGACCCCCGGTTCGAGGACAACGGCTGGGTGTACCTGCACTACACGCCGCACTCCCGGATCGACCGCGACAAGCAGATGGCCGAGCGGTACGTCTCCCGCTTCACGTACAACTCGAACACGAGCAGGCTGGATCTGAACAGCGAGAAGGTCCTGCTCAAGTGGCCGGTCCAGATCCACAGCTGCTGCCACTCGGGCGGCGGCCTGGCCTGGGACTCCAAGGGCAACCTGTACATCGCCACCGGTGACAACAACTCCAGTGGCTTCAGCGACGGTTACTCGGGCAACAACCCGCAGCCGAACTACAAGGGCGTCTCCTTCGCCGACGCGCGCCGCACGGCGGGCAACACCAACAACCTCAACGGCAAGATCCTGCGCATCCACCCGGAGCAGGACGGCACGTACACCCTGCCCGAGGGGAACCTCTTCACGGGCAAGGAGACCGCCGAGGGCGGCGGCAAGACGCGTGGCGAGATCTACGTGATGGGCGTCCGCAACCCGGCGCGCATCTCGATCGACAAGAGGACCGACACGCTGTACGCGGGCTGGGTCGGCCCGGACGCGGGCTCGCCGTCGACGACCTGGGGGCCGGCGAAGTACGACACGTTCGCCGCGATCACCAAGCCGGGCAACCACGGCTGGCCGTACTGCATGGGCAACAAGCAGCCCTACCGGGACCGCAACCTGCCCGATCCGTCGAAGCCGCTCGGCTGGTACAACTGCGACGCCCCGAAGAACGAGTCGCCGAACAACGACGGTCTCGTGAACCTGCCGCCGGTCACGTCGAACACCATCTGGTACTCGCCCCAGGGCGGCGGCCCGGACTACCCGCGGGACGCCAACGGCATCCCGTCGTACAAGACGGCGGAGCAGAAGTTCCTGCTGCCGTGGCTCAAGGGCGGCGGCCAGGCGGCCATGGACGGACCGGTCTACCGGTACGACGGCACCCTGGCGAACGCCGCCAAGTGGCCCTCGTACTGGGACGGCAAGTGGTTCGTGGGCGACTTCTACGACGCCGACCAGCCGCGCCACGCCGTGCTGCTCGACCCGAAGACGGCCGGACAGGGCGGTATCCCGGTGCACGCGGAGTCCCTGAAGAAGATCATCCCCATCGGCAACGACGGCATCAAGAACCTCATGGACTGGAAGTTCGGCCCGGACGGCACGCTGTACGTCCTCGACTACGGCCGTGGCTTCTTCACCTCGGACTCCAAGTCCGCGCTGTGGCAGGTGACGTACAAGGGCGGCGGCCCCACTCCCGCCGTCTCTCAGCTCGCCAGGGAGGCGCAGTGACGCGCGTGACGCACATCGGCAGGCGAAGAACTGGACGGCTGTGGACGGCACTTGCCGCCGCACTGCTGATGGTGCTGGGGCTCGCCTCCACCTCGGCGACCGGCCAGACCGACAACACCCCTTCCGGGGCGGGCGCCGCGGCGCAGACGCTCACCTGGACGGCCGGTGACGACATCACCAAGTACGCGTCCGCGCCCACCACGGCGGTCGCGGGCCCGACGACGATCGTCTTCGAGAACAGCACGGCTACCGGCAACACCATGGGCATGCCGCACACGTTGACGTTCGACGTGTCGGACCCGGAGTACCAGAACGACGTCCCGCTGAACATCCTGGCCAACCCGAACGACGACCAGGGCGGGAAGCACACCGCCGAGGTGACGCTCTCACCCGGCCGCTACCGCTACTTCTGCACGATCCCCGGCCACGGCCAGATGCAGGGCATCCTCGTGGTCACCGAGGGCACCGGCGAGGACACCACGGCGCCCGAGACCGCGGCACAGGTCACCGGCACGAAGAACGCGGACGGCGCGTACGTCGGTTCGGCGACCGTGGCGCTCAGCGCGACGGACACCGGTGGTTCGGGCGTCGAGCGCATCGAGTACGCCATCGGTGACGCGGGTGCCTGGCAGCCGTACACCACGCCCGTCGTGGTCGACCAGGTCGGCGCCCAGAAGGTCCGCTACCGGGCCATCGACAAGGCCGGGAACACCTCCGCGGAGAAGGCGGAGCAGTTCACGGTGGTGGCCCCGCCGACGGACGACACGACCGCGCCGGACACCTCGGCCACGGTGACCGGTGAGAAGAACGCGCAGGGCGAGTACGTCTCCATGGCGACCGTCACGGTGACGGCCTCCGACACCGGCTCCGGCGTCAACACCATCGAGTACGCGCTCGGTGACGCCGGTGCCTGGCAGCCCTACACCGCTCCGGTGATGGTCCACGAGGCCGGCGCGCACAAGGTGCGGTTCCGGGCGACGGACAAGGCGGGCAACGTGGCCGCCGAGAAGTCGGTGTCGTTCACCGTCGTCGCGCCGCCGGTCGAGGACACCACTCCCCCGGTGACCGGTGTGAGTGTCGAGGGCACGAAGAACTCCTCCGGTGCGTACATCAACACCGCCAAGGTGACGGTCACCGCGACCGACGCGCACGGCGGTTCCGGCGTGGACAAGATCGAGTACTCGCTCGACGGCGGCCCCTACCTCGCGTACACCGCTCCCGTGGTGGTCGACCGCGTGGGCGCGCACTCGGTGGCGTACCGGGCGAGCGACAAGGCGGGCAACACTTCGGCCGCCCGGACGGTGAGCTTCACGATCGCCCCGGGCGGTGGCGTTCCCGCGCCCAACTGCGCCGAGTACGACGAGCGGTTGACGGTCATCGTCGGCACGGTCGACACAGGCGTGCCGAACCGGATCACCAACAGCCGGTGCCGTATCAACGAGTTGATCGAGGACGAGAAGGAGTGGACGTCCCACGCGCTGTTCCTCAAGCACGTGACGGCGGTCCTCAAGACCCTCCTCAAGGACGGCGTGATCGTCCAGCGTGAGTACGACCTGATCGACGAGGCCGCCGACGAGTCGGGCATCGGCAACCCCGGCCAGACCGAGGGGTACCGGACGATCCTCGACGGTACGCAGAAGTCCTTCGACAAGTGGGAGCACGTGGGCGGCGGTTCGTTCGCGCTGAACGGCGACGGCTCTCTGACCTCGGGCACCTCGAAGGACGGGCTCGGCATGCTGTGGTTCCCCGAGCGCAAGTACGGGGACTTCTCGCTGAAGCTCCAGTGGCGTGACGACGCGCCGGGCACGGGCAACGCCAACTCCGGTGTGTTCGTGCGGTTCCCGCAGGTCCACAACCACCCGGAGGAGTCCCGGCCGGAGTGGGTCGCCATCAAGTACGGGCACGAGATCCAGGAGTTCGACAGCCCCACCGGCGACATGTACAAGACCGGTTCGATCTACGGCTTCGACCGGGTGGGTCTGGCCGGTGCCGGTGTCACCCAGAAGGGCACCTGGAACGACTACGAGATCCGCGTGGTGGACCAGCACTACTCGGTCTACCGCAACGGCGTGCTGATCAACGAGTTCGACAACACCGGCGGTCAGGACTTCACCCCGCCCCGCTCGGACGACCCGGGCACGGACGGGCGGCGGTTCTCCTCCGGCTTCGTCGGGCTCCAGGTGCACAGCACGACGGACGTGGTGTCGTACCGCGACGTCCGGATCAAGGAGCTGTGACGCCCGACTAGTCAACTGATGGGTCAGTTCTCCTTCTTGGCCCTGCTCGGCTGTACCCGCTTCGGCTCGCCCGGCATCTTCGGGTACTCGGGCGGGTACGGCAGATCGCCCAGCCCGTGATCGTGTTCGTCACGGCTGGCGAGTTCGAGCAGGGCTTCGAGGGAGTAGGCATGCTCGTCCATGTCCGCGTGCACGTCGCCGAGTTCGGCGAAGCGCGCGGGCATGGTCACGAGATCGAAGTCCCGGGGTACGGCCTCACCGACCTCGTCCCAGGTGAGGGGCGCCGACACCGGCGCGTGCGGGCGGGGGCGTACCGAGTAGGCGGAGGCGATGGTGCGGTCGCGGGCCGTCTGGTTGTAGTCGACGAAGATCTTCTCGCCCCGCTCCTCCTTCCACCAGGCCGTGGTCACCTGATCCGGCATCCGGCGCTCCAGCTCACGTCCGACGGCGATCGCGGCCCGGCGGACCTGGGTGAACGTCCAGCGCGGCTCGATCGGCACGAAGACGTGCAGGCCCCGGCCGCCGGAGGTCTTGGGGAAGCCGCGCAGATCCCCGTACGCGTGGAGCACCTCGCGCAGCTCATGGGCGGCGCGCACCGCGTCGGCGTAGTCGGTGCCCGGCTGCGGGTCGAGGTCGATGCGCAGTTCGTCGGGCCGGTCGACGTCGTCGCGGCGCACGGGCCAGGGGTGGAAGGTCAGCGTGCCGAACTGGGCGGCCCACAGGACGGCGGCGACCTCGGTGGGGCACATCTCGTCGGCACTGCGTCCGCTCGGGAAGGCGATGTGCGCGGTGGGGATCCAGTCGGGCATGTTCTTGGGCGCCCGTTTCTGGAAGAAGGACTCGCCGCCGACACCCTCGGGGTAGCGCTCCAGGGTCGTGGGCCGGTTCCGCAGCGCGCGCAGGATGCCGGGGCCGACCGCGAGGTAGTACCGGGCGAGGTCCAGCTTCGTGAAGCCGCGCTCCGGGAAGAAGACCCTGTCCGGGCTGGACAGCCGTACCGTCCTGCCCGCCGCCTCCAGCTCCACCGCATCCGCCATGCGAGCCACGGTAGGCGCACCGCGCACACCTCGCATATCCGCATCGAAAACGCACGCCGGGCGATTCAGCCCATATCCCCGCAGAATCGGTGTATGGATCTGCCGGTGATGCCGCCCGTGAAGCCCATGCTCGCCAAGTCCGCGGCGCGGATTCCGCCGGGCATGCACTACGAGGCGAAGTGGGACGGGTTCCGGGCGATCGTCTTTCGTGACGGGGACGAGGTCGAGATCGGCAGCCGGAACACGAAGTCGCTGGTCAGATACTTCCCCGAGCTGGTGGAGGCGGTGCGGGAGCGGTTGCCGGAGCGGTGCGTGGTGGACGGCGAGATCGTGGTCGCGCGGGGCGGACGGCTCGACTTCGACGCCCTCTCCGAGCGCATCCATCCGGCGGCCTCCCGGGTGACGACCCTCTCGGAGCGCCAGCCGGCGTCGTTCGTGGCGTTCGACCTGCTCGCGCTGGCCGACGAGTCGCTGCTGGACGTCCCGCTCTCCGACCGGCGGGCCCTGCTGGAGAGGGCCCTGTCCGGCAGCACGGCCCCCGTGCACCTGGCGCCGGCGACGACGGACATCGAGGTGGCGCGGATGTGGTTCGAGCGGTACGAGGGTGCCGGGCTCGACGGAGTGGTCGCCAAACCGCTCACCCTGCGCTACGGGCAGGACGAACGCCTGATGTTCAAGATCAAGCACGAGCGCACGGCGGACGTGGTGGTGGCGGGCTACCGGCTCCACAAGAGCGGGCCCGTCGTCGGCTCGCTGCTGCTGGGCCTGTACGACACCGAGGGCACGTTGCAGCACGTGGGAGTGTGTGCGGCCTTCACGATGAAACGGCGCGAGGAGTTGATCACGGAGCTGGCCCCGCTGCTCATGGAGTCGCCCGCCGGACATCCGTGGGCGGCCTGGGCGGAGGAGTCGGCGCACGAGTCGGCGCGGCTGCCGGGCGCGCCCAGCCGCTGGACGGGCAAGAAGGACCTGTCCTGGATCCCGCTGCGGCCGGAACTGGTGTGCGAGGTGGCGTACGAGCACATGGAGAACGGCGCGCGCTTCCGGCACATGGCGCGCTTCCGCCGCTGGCGCCCGGACCGTACGCCGGACAGCTGTACGTACGCCCAGCTGGAGGAGCCGGTCGGTTACGACCTCGCGGACATTCTGGGACCGCGGGACTGAATCGGCCCGGACGTATTTCCGCCATCCAACGCCCTTGCGCGGCGGCCTTGTTGGGTACGTCTCCCGCGTACGACCCCCGCCTCGCGGCACGGCACCCCCGGCCGGACCGCCGCACCCTCCCGCCCGCGCCCGTGACCCGCTCGGACCAGCGCACGCCTTCGATCTTGGCTCATTGGGTACGTACTCATTGAACCTATAACCTGACAAACGACGAAACGGGGCACGGTGGCCACGGTACGCAGGAGACGAACGGGGCGGACGGGGCGTTCGAGGCGCTCGGCCATGACGACGACACTGCTGGTCACCCTGCTGGCGGGTGCCACGGCGACAGCCTGCACGAGGGGTGAGCCGCTCGACGACAAGCAGCGCGGAACCGTGCCGCCCCGCACGGACAGCACGCGGGGTGCACAGGGCACCAGCGCCCCGGCGAGTCCGGCGCCCCGGGCCGCCTCCCCGCTCGTCGTGAAGATCGACAACGTGCCCGGCGCCCGCCCGCAGACGGGCCTGGACTCCGCCGACGTCGTGTACGCCGAGCAGGTCGAGGGCGGTCTCAGCCGACTGATGGCGGTGTACGCGACCCGCCTGCCGAAGGCCGTCGGACCGGTGCGCAGCGCCCGCGAGTCGGACCTGGAACTGCTGCGCCAGTTCCACAAGCCGACGCTCGCCTTCTCCGGGGCCCAGAAGAAGCTGCTGCCGCTGATCGACAGCGCGCCACTGCAGACCGCCCTGCCGGAGGAGAAGACGAACGCGTACTACCGGGGCACGGACAAGCCGCAGCCGCACAACCTCTATCTGCGTCCCCAGCGGCTGCTGTCCGGCGCGCCCGGGGCCGACGCGCTGACGACGGGCTTCCGGTACGGTGCCGCGCCCGCGGGAGGCACCGCCGAGAGCACGCGTACGGTCCGCTTCCCCGAAGCCCGCTTCACCTTCGACTGGTCCCGGGACCAGCGGCGCTGGCTGGTGTCGATGGACGGTACGCCGACGGTGACGACCGGTGGGAAGCGGGTGGCCGCGTCGACGGTCGTCGTGCAGTACGTGAACATCCGTAAGTCCCGGTACCACGACTATCTCGGGAACGTCACGCCCTACACGGAGACGGTCGGGTCGGGCACGGCGAAGGTGCTGCGGGACGGCAAGGCGTTCGATGTGGCGTGGAAGCGGCCGCTTGCGACGGGGGGTACGGAGTTCACCACCCCGTCCGGCGCGCCGGTGAACTTCGCGGCGGGCCAGGTATGGGTGGTCTTCGCCCGAGCATGACCCCCCACGCGCCGCCTGCCTGACGCATCACCTCCACCTGCGACCCGGCGGGAGCGGGCCGCGCAGTTCCCCGCGCCCCTAAAGACAAAAGACTGCGCCGTTCCCCGCGCCCCTGAATGGGGGCGCCCCTCAGGGGCACGGAGAACGGCGCGACCGGCCCGTTTTTAGGGGCGCGGGGAACTGCGCGATCAGCCCCCACCGGACCCGCAGACGACAACGGCCCGTCTTCAGGGGCGCGGGGAACTGCGCAATCTTTTAGGCCGGCCACGACCGTCACGGCACCCGGCCGGCAACCGGTTCCCCCGCCCCACCCGGGGCGACCGGATTGCGCAACCCCTCCGCCGCGTCGGACACCCGCTGGATCAGGTCGAAGAAGAGCGCCTGCTCGTCCCCGGACAGCGGCGCGAGGAACACCTGGTTCATCCGAGCCGTCCGCACGGTCAGCTTCCGGTGCACCCGTACCCCGTCATCCGTGAGGCGCAACAGCGACCGCCGCCCGTCCTGAGGATCGCGGACCTTGTCCAGCAGACCGCGCCGGCCGAGCCGGCTGATGACCTCGGCGATGGTGGACCGGTCGAGACCCACCCGCTCCCCCACCGTGCGCTGGTCGAGACCCGGCTCGGCGACGAGCGCGTTCAGGACCGCGAACTGGGGCGAGGTGATCTCCTCGGAGACCATCGTGTTCCACAGCAGGTAGTGCGCCTGCTGCAGCCGCCGGGCCAGATGCCCGGGGTGGGTGGAGAGATCCACCGCGGCCATGAGCGCTCCTTGTGCCACGAGAGTCGGCATTCGTTGGTGCACTGAACAATAGCGGGCCGACCCTCGGCTGTCTCTTTTCCGCAGGCAGACTCTCAGCGCGCGTGCACTGGGGGGTCTTGACGGCTGACGGCCGCGATGGCAGCGTGTTCGAAACCTCGTAGAAATACTCAGTGCCCTGACTAATCGGGGCTGGGGGACGCTCGGGAGAGATGGGGCTTCGCAGATGGACAAGGTGGTCTCCACAGCCGCCGGGGCTGTGGCCGACGTACCCGACGGCGCGACACTCGCCGTCGGCGGTTTCGGCCTCAGCGGTGTGCCGAACGTGACGATCCAGGCGCTGTACGAGCGCGGTGTCACCGGCCTGGGCGTGGTGTCCAACAACTGCGGGGCCATGGAGTCCGGCCTGGCGGTCCTCCTGGCGGCGGGCCGTATCGCCCGCGTCACCGGCTCGTACATCGGGGCGAACAAGGAGTTCGCGCGGCAGTACCTGGGCGGGGAGCTGGAGGTCGAGATGATCCCGCAGGGCACCCTGGCCGAGCGGCTGCGGGCCGGCGGCGCCGGGATTCCCGCGTTCTACACTCCGGCCGGTGTCGGCACGCAGGTCGCCGACGGCGGACTGCCCTGGCGCTACAACGGCGAGGGGGGCGTCGCGCTGGCCTCCCCGCCGAAGGAGGTACGGGACTTCGACGGCACCGCGTACGTGCTGGAGCGCGCCATCCGTACCGACTTCGCGCTGGTGCGGGCCGCCAAGGGCGACCGCCACGGGAACCTCGTCTTCAACAAGTCCTCCCGCAACTTCAACCCCCTCGCCGCGATGGCCGGGCGGGTGACGATCGCCGAGGTGGAGGAGCTGGTGGAGCCCGGCGAGATCGATCCGGACGCGGTGCATCTGCCGGGCATCTTCGTGCAGCGGGTCGTCGCGCTCACCCCGGCGCAGGCGGCGGACAAGAAGATCGAACAGCGGACGGTCTCCGCGCCCGCGGCACGAGGGACGGTGGGCGGCTGATGGCCTGGACGCGTGAACAGATGGCCGCGCGGGCCGCGCGCGAACTCGACGACGGCCAGTACGTGAATCTCGGCATCGGGCTGCCGACGCTGATCCCCAACTACCTCCCGCCGGACGTGGAGGTGATCCTGGAGTCGGAGAACGGCATCCTGGGCACCGGCCCGTACCCGACCGAGGAGCAGGTCGACCCGGACCTGATCAACGCGGGCAAGGAGACCGTCACGGTCCTGCCCGGCGCCTCCTACTTCGACTCGGCGCTGTCGTTCGGGATGATCCGCGGCGGGCACATCGATGTCGCGGTTCTCGGCGCGATGCAGGTCTCCGCGGGCGGCGACCTGGCGAACTGGGCCGTGCCCGGCAAGATGATCACCGGGATCGGCGGGGCCATGGACCTGGTGCACGGCGCCCGGACGGTGATCGTGGTGATGACCCACACCGCCAAGGACGGGTCGCCGAAGGTCCTCGACACGTGCACGCTGCCGCTGACCGGCAGAGCCTGTGTCAATCGCGTGATCACCGACCTGGGTGTCCTGGACGTCACGGACGAGGGCCTGGTACTCGTCGAGACGGCGCCCGGTGTCACGGTCGATGAGGTCGTGGCGAAGACTGCCGCCAAGGTTCGTATCGCCGAAGAGCTCGTCGAGAAGCTCACCGAGGAGAAGCAGCCGTGAAGGACGTCTACATCGTCGACGCCGTCCGTACCCCGTTCGGCAAGTACAACGGAAGCCTCGCCGCCGTCCGCCCGGACGACCTGGCCGCCCATGCCCTGCGCGAACTCCTCGCCCGTACACCGGACCTGGACCCCGCCCGGATCGACGACGTGTACTTCGGCAACGCGAACGGCGCAGGCGAGGAGAACCGCAACGTCGCCCGCATGGCCGGCCTGCTCGCCGGTCTGCCCACGTCCGTGCCGGGCGTGAGCGTCAACCGGCTGTGCGCCTCCGGTCTTGAGGCCGTCATCCAGGCCGCCCGTGCCATCGCGCTCGGCGACGCCTCGATCGCCCTCGCCGGCGGTGTCGAGTCGATGACCCGCGCCCCCTATGTGCTGCCGAAGAGCGACCGGCCCTTCCCCGCCGGGCACACCGAGCTGTACTCCACGACGCTCGGCTGGCGCATGGTCAACCCGAAGATGGACCCGCAGTGGACCATCCCGCTCGGCGAGTCCGCCGAGCTCATCGCCGACAAGCACAAGATCAACCGTGAGCAGCAGGACGAGTTCGCCCTCGCCAGTCACCGCAAGGCCGCCGCCGCGCAGGCCGCGGGTCTGTTCGACGGCGAGATCGCGCCGGTCTCCCTTCCTCGGCGCAAGGGCGACCCGCTGTCCTTCGCCGCCGACGAATGTGTACGCGCCGACGCCTCCCTCGCCGCGATGGGCCGCCTCAAGCCGTCGTTCCGCACCGAGGGCGGTACGGTCACCGCGGGCAATGCCTCGCCCCTCAACGACGGCGCGGCGGCCCTGCTCCTGGTCGACGAGGAGGGACTCGCCGCCACCGGTCGCGAACCCCTCGCCCGGGTGTCCGCGTCCGGCGTCTCCGCGCTCGACCCCGACTACTTCGGTCTCGCGCCGGTGGAGGCCGTCAACCGCGCGCTCGCCAAGGCGGGCAGGACATTTGACGACCTGTCAACTCTCGAACTCAACGAGGCCTTCGCCGCGCAGGTCCTCGGCTGTGTCGCCGAGTGGCCCGAGTTCGACCCGGCCGTCCTCAACCCGCAGGGCGGGGCCATCGCCCTGGGCCACCCCCTCGGCGCCTCCGGTGCCCGTCTCGCCGGGACCGTCGCCCACCAACTGGCCCGCAAGGGCTCGGGAGTCGGCGTCGCCACCCTCTGCATCGGCGTCGGCCAGGGCCTCGCCCTCGTACTGGAGCGTTAGGAACCCACCTCTCATGGCTCTCACCCAGTCGGACATCGACACAGAGATCAAGGACCAGCAGGACGCGTACGACAAGGCGGTCGCCGGTGGCGCCCCGGTCCTCCACCACCCGCGTCGCGACTACGCCCCGTACCGCAGCTCCCTGTTGCGCCATCCGAAACAGCCGCTGGTCGCCGTGGGCGGAGGCGATCCGGAGATCGTCGAGCTGGCGGGGCCGGTGTTCGGTGTCACCGACATAACCGACCACGACAGCGATCTGACGATCCATCACCGGGGCGAGCCCATCGGTGAGCGGATGACCGTCTCGGGACGGCTGCTCGACCGCGACGGCCGCCCCGTGCGCGGCCAGCTCGTCGAGATATGGCAGGCCAACGCCGCCGGCCGGTACGCCCATCTGCGCGAGCAGCACCCGGCGCCGCTCGACCCGAACTTCACCGGTGTGGGACGGACCCTGACGGACGATCAGGGCCGGTACTCGTTCACCACGATCAAGCCGGGCCCTTACCCCTGGGGCAACCACACCAACGCGTGGCGGCCCGCGCACATCCACTTCTCCGTCTTCGGGACGGCGTTCACCCAGCGGCTCGTGACCCAGATGTACTTCCCGAGCGACCCGCTGTTCCGGTACGACCCGATCCTCCGGTCGGTGACGGACACGGCGGCCCGCGAGCGGCTGGTGGCCACCTACGACCACGACCTGTCGAAGCCCGAGATCTCGATGGGCTACGCCTGGGACATCGTCCTCGACGGTCCGTCCGCCACCTGGATCGAGGAAGGCCGTTGAACATGGTCGAGCGACTGCTCCCCACCCCGTCCCACACCATCGGCCCGTTCTACGGGCACGCGCTCCCCTTCCCCGACGGCGCCCGCATCGCCCCCCAGGGCCACCCGGACGCGATCAGCCTGCACGGTCACGTGTACGACGGCGCGGGCAAACCGGTCCCCGACGCGCTGCTCGACTTCTGGCAGGCCGCGCCCGACGGCTCACTGACGGGCGCCCCGGGCTCCATGCGCCGCGATCCGTCGACCGGCGGTTTCCTCGGCCGCAACGGCGTCGACTTCACGGGGTACGGGCGGGTGCCCACGGACGCCGACGGGCACTACGCGCTCCACACCCTGCCGCCGGGCAACTCCGGGCTGCCGTACATCAGCGTGTGCGTGTTCGCGCGCGGGCTGACGCACCACCTCTTCACACGCGCCTATCTCGCCGAAGGACCTGACCCGCTGCTCGACTCACTGCCGGCCGAACGGCGCGCCACGCTGGTCGCGACCGAGGAGGCGAACGGGATGAAGGGTGCGAAGGGGGCGTACCGTTTCGACATCCGTCTTCAGGGCGAAGGCGAAACGGTCTTCCTGGAGTTTCAGTGACAGCGGTCGAACCTGAAGAACCCGGTCAGCCTGGGCGGCCCGTCGGGCCTGTCGAATCCGGCTGCCTCGACGCGGGGCTTCTCGCGCCCGGGCGCGTCGGGTCCGCTGCCGAGGTCTCGACGGGTGACGCCGCTTTTCTTCGGGCGCTGCTCGACGCGGAGGCGGCCCTCACACGGGCCCAGGCTTCGCTAGGACTCGCCCCCGCCACCGCGGCCGACGCCGTCACCGCGGCTGCCGACGCGGCGCGTTTCGACGTCCACGCGCTCGCGCTGCGCGCGCGGGCCGGGGGCAACCCGGTGATCCCGCTGGTCGCCGACCTGGGCGCGGCGGTCGGCGACGAGCACTCCCCGTACGTCCACCGGGGCGCGACCAGCCAGGACATCATGGACACGGCCGCGATGCTGGTCGCCGTACGGACGCTCGACCCGGTCCTCGCCGATCTCGCCCGTACGGAGCGCGCGCTGGCCCGTCTCGCGCGCGAGCACCGGGACACGGTGATGCCGGGGCGCACCCTCACCCAGCACGCCGTCCCCACCACCTTCGGCCTGAAGGCGGCGGGGTGGCGGTCGCTGGTACTGGACGCCCGGGACCGCGTCCGGCTCGTACGGGACGGGCTGCCGGTGCAACTCGGCGGTGCGGCGGGCACGTTGGCGGCCTTCGCCGTGTACGGAGCCTCGGACACGGGTGCCCTCGTGGAGGCGTACGCCCGTGAACTGGGCCTTTTCGCGCCGGAGTTGCCGTGGCACACCCTCCGGACACCGGTCGCCGACCTCGCGGGCGCTCTCGCCTTCACCGCGGGCGCCCTCGGCAAGACGGCCACGGACGTACTCACCCTCTCCCGTACGGAGATCCGTGAGCTGAGCGAGGGCACGGGCGGTGGGTCCTCCGCCATGCCGCACAAGGCGAATCCGGTGCGTGCCACGCTCATTGCGGCGGCGGCCCGCCGGGTGCCGCAGCTCGCGGCGACGCTGTACGGGGGCATGGCGGCCGAGGACGAACGGCCCGCCGGTGCCTGGCACGCCGAGTGGGAGCCGCTGCGGGACCTGCTCCGCCTGGTGGGCGGGGCGGCCCGGGACGCGGCCGAACTGGCCGAGGGACTGCGGGTCCACACGGACGCGATGCGCGCCCACCTGGACCTCACGCACGGGCTGATCGTCTCCGAGCGGCTGTCGGCCGAACTCGCGCCGGTGCTCGGGCGCGCCCGCGCCAAGGAAGTGCTCACCCGGGCGGCTCGGCGGGCCACGGCGGAGGGGCGGCCCCTTGCGGAACTCCTCTCGGAGGAAGCCGAGTTGAAGGACCTCGACCTGGTGGCGCTCACCGACCCCACCCAGTACACGGGTTCCGCGGGAGCCCTCACCGATCGTGCTCTGGAGCGACGTTGACCAGTCGGACCGACCAAGATGCCTCCCCATCGCCGGAGGGCACGGTGCTGAACCATCGCGTCGAGGGAGCCGTCTCCGCTCCCCCGCTGCTCCTCGGTCCCTCCCTCGGCACCTCGTTGGCCCTCTGGGACAAGGTCGCGCCCGAACTCTCCGTCACCCATCGGGTGGTGCGCTGGGATCTGCCGGGGCACGGCGGTTCGTCCGCGTCGCTGATCGGTCCGGGGGCGACCGTCGGCGACCTCGCCGCGCTGGTGCTGGCGCTCGCCGACTCACTGGGCATCGACCGGTTCTCGTACGCCGGGGTCTCGCTCGGTGGTGCGGTGGGGCTGCATCTCGCGGTGCACCACCCCGAGCGGGTGGACAAGCTCGCCGTGATCTGTTCCTCGGCGCACTTCAACGGTTCGAAGCCGTGGGAGGAACGGGCCGCGCTCGTACGGGCCGAGGGGCTGGCCGGGCTGGCGGCCGGCGCGGACGCCCGCTGGTTCACGCCCGGGTTCACCGTCCCCGAGCTGGTCGAGGACCATCGGACGGCCGATCCGGACGGGTACGCGGCGTGCTGTGACGCGCTGGCGGCGTTCGACCTCCGTGAGCGGTTGTCCCGGATCGGTGCGCCGACACTGCTCGTCGCCGGGCGCGAGGATCCGGCGACGCCGCCCGCGCATCTGCGGGAGATCGCTGACGCGGTGCCGGGGGCCGGGCTCGTGGAGGTCCCGGGTGCGTCGCATCTCGCGCCCGCGGAGCGGCCGGAGGCCGTGCTCACCGCGTTGCGCGCGCACCTCGACGGTGCCGCGGGGCGGGGGATGGCGGTGCGGCGGCAGGTGCTCGGTGACGAGCACGTGGACCGGGCGCAGGCGCGGCAGTCGGCGTTCACGGCGCGGTTCCAGGACTTCATCTCGCGGTACGCGTGGGGTGAGGTGTGGACGGACGAGACGCTGTCGCGGCGCGAACGCAGCATGATCACTCTGACCGCGCTCGTCGCGCACGGGCACTACGACGAGTTGGCGATGCATGTGCGGGCGGCTCGGCGCAACGGGCTGACGCCGGAGGAGATCGGGGCGGTGTTGTTGCAGACGGCGGTGTACTGCGGCGTGCCTGCGGCGAACTCGGCGTTCGCTGTGGCCCAGCGGGTCCTCTCCGAGGAGGGTTGACCGACAGCCCCGTCAGGGGCGCGCCGTGCCCGCGGGGCGGCAGCCCCGTCAGGGGCGCGGGGAACTGCGCGGCCCGCCCCCACTCGGCCGCAGGCGAAAGCCGGACGGGACCTGCCCCGGCGCGCCGCAGACGGTCTGCGGGTGCGTGGTGGCTGGTCGCGCCGTTCCCCGCGCCCCTGACGGGGCCCGCCATGCACGCCGGGTGCGGGTGCGTGGGGGCTGAGCGCGCCGTTCCTCGCGCCCCTTACGGGGCGCGCCGTGCCCGCGGGGCGGCAGCCCCGTCAGGGGCGGGGGGGGGGGGCGGTGGCCGCGCCCCCGCGCCCCCC
>NZ_JBHXTO010000169.1:0-18882 GCF_042677425.1 Streptomyces sp. NPDC127119
GCAGTTCCCCGCGCCCCTAGGTACCTAGGGGCGCGGGGAACTGCGCAATCGTTGAGGTCAGCCCTCGTCCGGGCGGCCTCTCATGTCCGCTTCCATGGCGAGGAGGTCCTCATTGGGGACCGCGCCACCGAAGCGGCGGTCCCGTGACGCGTACTCCACGCACGCCCGCCACAGATCACGCCGGTCGAAGTCCGGCCACAGCACGTCCTGGAAGACCATCTCCGCGTAACTGGACTGCCAGATCAGGTAATTGGACGTCCGCTGCTCACCACTGGGGCGAAGGAACAGGTCCACATCCGGCATGTCCGGGTAGTACAGATACTTCTGGATGGTCTTCTCACTGACCTTGTCCGGGTCCAGCTTCCCCGCGGCGACATCCAGCGCCATCGCCTTCGCCGCGTCGGCCAGCTCCGCCCGCCCCCCGTAATTCACGCAGAAGTACAAGGTCATCGCGTCGTTGTCCTGCGTCTGCTCCTGCGCGACCTGCAACTCCTGCACGACGGACTTCCACAGCTTCGGCATCCGCCCGACCCACCGGATCCGGATGCCGAGGTCGTTCATCTCGTCGCGCCGGCGCCGGATGACGTCCTTGTTGAAGTTCATAAGGAAGCGGACCTCCTCGGGCGACCGCTTCCAGTTCTCCGTGGAGAAGGCGTACAGGGAGAGGTTCTTGACGCCCAGCTCCAGGCATCCCTTGAGGACGTCCATGACGACGCCCTCACCGACCCGGTGCCCCTCGGTACGCGGCAGGCCGCGTTCCTTGGCCCAGCGCCCGTTCCCGTCCATCACGCACGCCACGTGGTTCGGGATCAGCTCGCCGGGGAGCTTGGGCGCGCGGGCACCGGACGGGTGCGGCTCCGGCGTCTTGTACTCGCGGCGCTGGCGCCCCAGGATCCCGCGTACCACCATCTGCTTCTCGTCTCCTCAGATCTCGTACAGGACGTACAGCCAGTTGCCAGTTGTCGCTCAGGTGCTTTTCTCGACGTACCGCAGGGAACGCAGGCCGCGCTCCAGGTGCCAGTGCAGGTAGGCCGACACCAGGCCGCTGCCCTCCCGGACGTACCGCGGCTCGCACGCGTCGGCGAGTGCCCAGTCCCCCGTCAGCAGCGCGCCGAGCAGTTCGAGGGCCCCCGCCGAGGGTACGACGCTGCCGGGCACCCGGCAGTCGACGCAGACAGAACCTCCCGCGGCGACCGAGAAGAAGCGATTCGGTCCGGGCATCCCGCATTTCGCGCAGTCGCTGAAGCTGGGCGCGTACCCGTTCACGGCGAGGGAGCGCAGCAGGAACGCGTCGAGGATGAGGTGCGGCTCGTGTTCGCCCTGCGCGAGGGTGCGCAGCCCGCCCACGAGCAGCAGGTACTGCTGGACGGCGGGCTCGCCCTCGTGGTCCGTGAACCGCTCCGCCGTCTCCAGCATGGCCGTCCCGGCGGTGTACCGGGCGTAGTCGGTGACGATCCCGCCGCCGTACGGAGAGATCGTCTCGCTCTGCGTGCACAGCGGCAGCCCGCGGCCGATCAGCTCGCTCCCCCGCGCGAAGAACTGCACGTCGACGTGGGAGAAGGGTTCGAGCCGGGCCCCGAACTTCGACTTGGTCCGGCGCACCCCGCGGGCCACGGCCCGTACGCGCCCGTGACCGCGCGTGAGCAACGTGATGATCCGGTCCGCCTCACCCAGCTTCTGGGTGCGCAGCACGATGCCGTCGTCGCGGAACAGGCTCATGGCCCCATTCTCGCGTACGCGGGCGGCGGGTGTGGCCGGGGTCCTTTCAAGGGACCTCGCCGCGGCTGCGTGCGTTGGCGTACGCGGTCGCGGCGCTGAGCCGTTCCGCCATGGTGGCTCCCCGGGCGGTGTCCGGTGCGCAGTCCCACTCCCGGCCGCCGCCGTAGGGCCGCAGTTGCAGGTACGGCCCCTCGTGGCCCATCACTCTGCCCACCCGGCCGTTTCTGGTGTCGACGACGTACGTCCCGACGACCGGCTTCACCGGAGTACCGCCGCGAGCCGGGCCGCCGTCTCGACGGAACACCGGCCCAGTTCCACGAGGGGGCACGGCGATTCCCGCGCCAAGGTTGCCGGGTCGATCCGGAGTGTCGGCAACTTAATTCCTGCGGTTGCGAGCGCTTCGCGCAATTCCTTCACCGTTTCCTCCGCTTGTTCGACGCAGGCCGTCGAGTGCTGTGCGTCGGGTGCCTGGCTGGCAGACCTCACGGGTGTTCCCCTTCCTTTTCGGGTTCTACTCTTTCCATCTCCACGATGACGCCCACCACTTACTCTTTGGAAGACCTCTGGTCTCAGCAACGGCGATGCAGTACAGGGGGTTTTCCATGGCCAATGGTTCACGGCAGGCGGCTTGGGAGTTCTTCGGAACAGAGCTGAAGAGACACCGGGAGGAGGCGGGGCTGACACAGGCGGAGTTGGGTTATCGCGTTTTTGTGTCGGGCGGCTACATCGGGCAATTCGAACAGGCCATCCGTAAGCCGCAGCTGGATGTGGCGGCCCGTATCGACGAAGTCCTACAAACCGCCGGCTTCTTCGAGCGAACGTGGCGAAAGCTGATCGATGACCGCCGGTACGCGGACTATTTCGCCGACGTGTTGGAGCTGGAGCGGACGGCGGCGAGAATCTGCGAGTTCGCGCCGACGCTGGTGCCGGGGTTGCTGCAGACGGCCACCTACACGCGAGCGGTGACGCTGGCCGGTAACCCGTTCGCCACCGACGCTCACATCGACGAGAAGGTCGCTGCCCGCGTCGAACGCGCGCAGATTCTGGCCGCGACTCCACGGCCCGAGTATTGGGTGATCCTGCACGAGCATGTGCTGCGCATCCCGGTCGGCAGCAGCGCCGAGATGGCCGACCAGTTGGAACACGTCTCCGGGCTCGCAGAGCAACGCAAAGTGCTGGTGCAGGTGCTGCCCACCTCAGTCGGGGCATACCCGCTGATGGGCCGGATGGTCAGGCTCTTCGAGTTCGAGGACGCACCGCCAACCGCCTATACAGAGGCCGTGTATTCGGGCAGCCTGCTGGATGACCCGGCCCTGGTGAAGCGCGTACAGGGGACATACGATCTGCTCAGGGCCGCCGCGCTGCCGCCGGAGGCGTCCCTGGCCCTGATCGCATCGGCGGCGGAGGACTACAGACGATGCGCGAGTTCGACCTGAGCGACGCCCGCTGGCGCAAAAGCTGCCACAGCGACGGAAACAGCGGCAGTTGCGTCGAAGTCGCCTACGACTTCATAGGCGCGGCCCGCTGGCGCAAGAGCAGCTACAGCGACGACAACGGCGGCGACTGCGTCGAGGTAGCCGACGGAGTCCCCGGCATCATCCCCGTGCGGGACAGCAAAGTCCTCGCCGGCCCCGTCCTCCTCATCGGCCCCCGCGCCTGGACGGAGTTCATCCGCACCGTCGCGGCGTGACGAGTCGAGGTCGTTCCGCGCGCCGCTCAGGAATTCCAGGAATTCACCCGGCAGTGGTTCGGTAGCGAACAGTTCGACCGGTTTGCCGCCCCCTATATCCTCAATCGCCGGACGGGCTGAATACGAGGGGTGAGCATAAAGCCACCAAAAGCATTGCCACAGAATTCATTGTTCAGACTTTCGCCCGTACTGCCGTGCCAGTGCGTGGAACGCCTGTTTCGGTTCCCAGCGCCAGGGGGAGTCGGGGTCGCCGGGGCGGTCCTTGAGGGGCTTGACGACGGCGTAGGACGCCATGTCGAGGTCGTAGCGAGGATTGTCCGGGCGGTGCGGGGCGTCCGCGGTGACGAACTCGAACGCCATCGCCGCGTACAGGTTCATCGACTCGAAGACGTCGAGCAGATCGGTCAGATACGCGGCCTGTACGCGCTCGCTGCGCACCAGGCCGCCCTTGATCTCCGGTGGTTCCTTGCTGTGGTCGACGGCGTCCCAGCCCATCCCGCCCCGCTCCGGCGCACCGACGAACGTGCAGGTGCCGAACTCGGTGATGGCGACCGGCTTGCCCCAGCGCCGGAACCTGCGCAACTCGGCCACGTACCGCGCCCGTTGCGGGAAGTACGAGTAGTAGTCGATGCCCACGATGTCGAAGAGGTTCCAGTCGACGTTCTCGAACGACGCGTCCTGCGCGGCGGCGTAACTGAGCTTCCCGCGGAACACCGACCGCCCCACGCCCGCCGCCTTCGCGGTGAACGCGGCCAGCCGCCGCTGCATCCCCGCCAGGTCGAAGTCCTCCTTCTGCAGGTTCGCGATCCGCTCGAAGACGTCGGCACCCGGCACGATCCCCGGTACGAACAGCCAGAACTCGCATCCCACGGCGAGCGTGACCCGCGCCCCCTGCCGCCGCAGCCGCTCCCCGTGCCGGCCGGCCTCCGCGAGGTGGTCGAGGATCTGCTTCTCCGGCACATCGCCCAGCGTCGGCTGGAGCCAGACGTGCAGGCCCCGCTCGGCGACCTCGTCCGCCGTGGCGGTGAGCCGCCCGACGCCGTCCCCGGTGACCTCGACGGTGTCGGCGTGCAGGTCGTGCGCGACGGCCCGGATGTCACCGCGCATCCGGTGCTCGCTCCACGCCGTCCCCGGGGTCTCCCCGGCCCCGACGGTGTAGACGACCCCGCGGTGCGTGAGCCCGCGCCCCGCGCGCTCGCTGCGGGGGCCGGCCACCTCCGCGGCTTCCGCGGCCTCCGCGGCCTGGGCCGAGGAGGCCGCCCGGAGGCCCGCTGCCGCCCCCACCCCCACGGCCGCCGCCCCGGCCATGAACCGTGCCCTGCTCATCCCCGCGTTCTCAGCCATGCCGTCAGCCTGCCGGGCCCGAGGCCTCCCCCGCTGTCGGCCGATGGTCTACGGCTCCCGAACCAAAGGATGAGCCCGGGTGGTCACACTCACCCGAACGTGCGTACGTACCTTCGCTGCCACGGGGTCTCCACGGCGTGGCGGTCGTAGTTCCGTCGTACGAACTGCACGGCCTCCTCGGGCGGCACGCCGTCGAGGATCGCGAGGCAGGCCAGGGCCGTGCCCGTCCGTCCACGGCCGCCCCCGCAGGCGACCTCTATGCGCTGGGCGGGGTCCGCGGCCCGCTCCCAGAGGTCCGTCAGCACCTTCCGCGCCTGGTCCCGGTCCACCGGGAGCCGGAAGTCGGGCCACCGCAACCACCGTGTCTCCCACGGGAGTTCGGCAAGCGTGGACGCCTCCTTGCCGAGCAGGTAGACCCCGTACGTCGGGTGGACGACCGCCGGATCGAGTGCGTTGCGCAGCCCCCGTCCCCGTACCGCCCGCCCGGACGGCAGCCGGAGTACTCCGGGTGTCCCCTCGTCCCAACTCGCCGTCATCCGACCCCCCGTGACTCCTGGGCGGCTCTCGCCTCGATCCCCCGGAAGTGATCCGCCATCGCCCGCTGCGCCCCCTCCACGTCGTGCGCCCGCAGGGCGACGACTATGTCACGGTGGCGGCGGACGGTGACCGCGGGCGCCGGGTCGTCCGTCCAGCCCCGGACGCCGGAGACCCGCCGGAAGACGGTCCAGAAGGCGCCCAACAGCTGCGGCACCAGGGCGTTTCCGAGCGGCGCGTACAGCAATTCGTGGAACTCCCGGTCGAGTTCGGGGAACGGGCGGCCCGCGAGGCCCGCCTCCTCCATCCGGTCGACCACGCCCTCAAGCCGTGCCAGCTCCCCGTCCGACAGCTCCCCCGCGACCCGCCGCATCAGCCCCTCTTCAAGGACCTCCCTGACCTGGAGTATCTCGGCCAACGCGCCTGTGTCGTCGGTGTCGTCGCCCTGCCGGGCCAGCGTGCGGAAGGTGAGGCCGTCGACGAACGGGGTCAGCGAGGCCTGGCCGACATAGGTGCCGTAACCGTGTCTGATCTCGACGATGTCGAGGGCCTGGAGCGCCTTCAGCGCCTCGCGCACGGAGTTGCGGCTGACGCCGAGGGACTCCATCAGCTCGGCCTCGGTGGGCAGGGGCGCACCGGCCCGGAGTCTGCGGTCGAGGATCAGCTGGGTGACCTCTCGCTGGATCTGGCTGCTCACGCGCCGCTCGCGGGGGGAGCGCGCCGGGGGGAGGGAGTTCCTGGAGTCGTCGGATGCGCGCCGCTCAGACATGCGCCGCATCGTACGCGGCAGGGACATCCCACGTCCCACCTCCGGACAGGATCCACGTCAATCCAGGGTTGACAATCCGTCAACTCTGCTTGTTCCAGGCCGACATTGGTCGTACCTCTGGCAGAAACGGCATTCGTGCGCGTTCCCTTGACCGCCCCCACGCCCCCTCTTATCGTCACGCTGCACCTATGACGTAGGACGTCGTATCTCCCACTCCTTGCTGGAGGAACCGTGCGCGACGCGACCCCCGCACCGGCGCTGCACCGTCGGTCGTTCCTGAAGTACACCGGCGCGCTCGGCGCCGCCGCCACGATCACCTCCACGCTCTCCGCCTGCTCCTCGGGCCCCGAGTCCACCAACGAGACGGGCGGCGGGGGCGAGGGCGCCGACCGGACGCTCACCGCGGTGATCGGCTACGGCAACGACCAGAGCTGGGACCCGCTGATGACGGCCTCGGCCTTCGCGATGGCCGGCAACCACCACATCTACGAGGGCCTGCTCGACACCGACCCGATCAGCCGTGAGCCGTACGCGGCGCTGGCGACCGCCGTTCCGGCGGACCTTCAGGCGACCACCTGGAAGTTCACGCTGCGGGAGGGCGCGAAGTGGCACGACGGGCAGCCCGTCACCGCCGACGACGTGGTCTTCACCTACGACCGCGTACTGGATCCGAAGACGACGACCCTCGCCAAGAACTTCTTCGCGTCCTGGCTGAAGGAGGTGAAGAAGGTCGACGACCGCTCGGTGGAGCTGATTCTCAAGTTCCCGTTCCCGGACGGGGCGCAGCGGCTCACCCTCGCGAAGATCATGCCGAAACACGTGTTCGGAAAGGCGGGTGCGCTGGACGAGGCGACGACCGGAAAGCCGGTCGGCTCGGGCCCGTACCGGCAGACCGCCCATCACCCGAAGTCCAACACCACCTTCGCCGCGTTCGCCGACTACAACGGGCCGCGAAAGGCCGCGTTCAAGAAGATGAACTGGCTGACGATAGTGGATGCCGCGCCCAGGGTGGCGAAGATCTCCGGTTCGAGCGCGGGGGCGCAGATCTCGGACAACATCCCGTACGCCAATATCTCCCAGCTGGAGAAGGGCGGCCTGAAGGTCGAGGGCGGGGCGGGAATGAACCACCTGTTCCTCCTCTTCAACACCGCCCACAAACCGTTCGACGACGTACGGGTGCGGCAGGCACTGCATTACGCGATCGACAAGAAGAAGATGATCCAGGCCGCGCTGCGAGGGCACGGAAAAGCAGCCTCTTCGTTCCTCAACGAGGGCAATCCGACCTACCGCAGGGCGAAGCCCGTCTACGACTACGACCCGGCCAAGGCGAAGGCGCTCCTGAAGGCCGCCGGGGTCAGCGGGCTGAAGGTCACGCTGATGGCGGTCAACGTGAGCTGGATCGTGGACTGTCTGCCGACCATCAAGGCGTCCTGGGACGCGATCGGTGTCGAGACGACGCTCGAACCGCAGGAGACGGCCGCGCTCTTCACGAAGCTCGACCAGAAGAAGGACTTCCAGGTCGTCGCGGCCGCGTCCAATCCGAACCAGTTCGGGCTCGACGCGGATCTGATCATGCATTACAACTACGGGCCCGGGAACACGTGGATGCGGTATGCGCGGTGGGAGGGGAGTTCTGTCGCGAAGGACCTCTTCAAGAAGATGGATGCGGCTACCCGGGAGCCGGACGCGGAGAAGAAGAAATCGATGACTCAGGACTACATCGATGTCGTTGCCGAGAACGTGGTCATCTATCCCGTGGTGCACAACGAGTTGATGACCGCGTGGGATTCCGGTGAGCTCACGGGGATTCGGGCTCAGCCTTATCCGGGGATAAACGTGCTGCAGGCGAAGTGGGTCTGAGGGTTGCGGGGAGGGTGCGGGTCCGCTGTGGCTTGTCGCGCAGTTCCCCGCGCCCCTGAAGGCAAAAGGGACAGCCAGTTGGGGCGAGGAGAGGCAGAGTCTTGGTTGCGGTCGTTCGGATTCTGATCCGGCGGATCATTCTGCTTGTTCCGTTGATGCTCGGGATCATCATGTTCGTGTTCATCGTGATGCGGTTCTCGGACAGCGATCCGGCGTCCGCGTACTTCCAGGGCGCGAACCCGACCGAGCAGCAGCTGCACGACTTCAGGGAGCGCAACGGACTGCTGGACCCGTTCCTCGTGCGGTACTTCGACTTCGTCGGGGATCTGCTCCGGGGTGACATGGGCGTCAGCGCGCTGACCAGGGCGCCGGTCGTCGACCAGGTCACCACCGCGCTGCCGCTCACCATGCAGCTGACCTTCCTGGGCCTGGGCATCGCGGTGGTGCTGGCGCTGCTCGGCGGGGTCACCGCCGCGATCTACCGGGACCGCTTCCCCGACCAGCTGATCCGGGTCGTCTCGCTCACCGGGGTCGCGGCGCCCGGCTTCTGGCTGGCGCTGCTGATGATCCAGTACCTCGCCGTGGACGCGGGCTGGTTCCCGACCAGCGGATACATCAATCCGGCCGACTCGTTCACCGGCTGGCTGAAGACCATGACACTGCCCGCGCTCGCCCTGTCGTTGCCGGTCGCCGCCCAGCTCACCCGGATCGTCCGCACGGCCGTCGTGGAGGAGCTGGACCGGGACTACGTACGGACCGCGATCGGCAGCGGGCTGCCCCCGGTGGTCGTGGTCGGCCGGAACGTCCTGCGCAACGCCCTGATGAACCCGCTGACCGTGCTCGGTCTGCGCGTCGGCTATCTGCTCGGCGGGGCGGTCGTCATCGAGACGATCTTCAACCTGCCGGGGATGGGAAAGCTCATGATCGACGCCGTGAAGAACGGTGATCCGGCCGTCGTACAGGGCGGCGTCCTCACCATCGCCTTCGGCTTCGTCGTCGTGAACCTCGTCATCGACATCCTCTACCTGCTGGTCAACCCGCGTCTGAGGAGTGCCGAGGCATGATGCTGATGTACCGGAAGCGGCTCACCGACGCGCTGTCCCTGCCCGGCCTCCGCCTCAAGGGGTTCACCCGGCTGCCCCTCATCTCCCGGATCGCCGTCGTCGTCATCGGGGTGGTCGTCCTCACCGCCCTGCTGGCCCCGCTCATCGCCCCGCACGACCCGCTCGAACAGTTCCCGCTCGTCGACGACGGCCACGGTGAGGGCGCCCCCTCGGGCGAGCACTGGATGGGGCAGGACAGCCTGGGCCGGGACATCCTCAGCCGGCTGATGTACGGGGCCCGCTGGTCCCTCGCCATCGGCCTCGGCGCGACCGCGCTCGCGCTGGTCGTGGGCGCGGTCGTCGGGGCGGTCGCGGCGACCTCCCGCAAGGCCCTCGACGAGACGCTGATGCGCGGCCTGGACATCGTCATGGCGTTCCCGGGCATCGCGCTCGCAGCCGTCTTCGTCGCGGTGTTCGGCGGCGGCATCCCGATCCTCATCGGCGCGATCGCGTTCCTGTACATGCCCCCGATGGCCCGGGTCGTACGGGCCAACGTGATGGCCCAGTACGGCGAGGACTACGTGACCGCCGAGCGGGTCATCGGAGCGCGTACCCCGCACATCGTGTGGCGGCACGTGGCCATCAACTGCGCCGCGCCGGTCCTGGTCTTCTGCACGGTGCAGGTCGCCGAGGCGATCGTCTTCGAGGCGTCGCTGTCCTTCATCGGAGCGGGCGTGCGGCCCCCGGACCCGTCCTGGGGCAGTGTCATCGCGGACGGCAAGAACATGGTGCTGACCGGCGGCTGGTGGGCGACCGTCTTCCCCGGCCTGCTGATGCTGGTCACCGTGCTCTCCCTGAACATCCTCTCCGAGGGCGTCTCGGACGCGTGGGCGGCGCCCGCGGCCCGCGATGTGCCCACGCGGGAGGCCGAGGACCGCCTGGAGACCCCCGAACCCGGCAGCGGGAAGGTCCTGGAGCTGCCCGGCCTGACCGAGGCGGCCCAGCGGCTGCGCGGCCGGGCCCGCCCCCTGCCCCAGGGGCAGCAGCCGGTGCTGAGCGTCGAGAACCTGGCCATCGGTTTCGACGCCCGCCACGGCGGTGTGGACATCGTCGACGGCATCAGTTTCGACGTACAGCCGGGTGAAGTCCTGGGCCTGGTCGGCGAGTCCGGCTGCGGCAAGTCGCTGACCGCGCTCACGGTGATGGGCCTGGAGCCGAAGGGCGCCCGGGTCCGCGGCCATGTGCGGTTCAACCAGCGGCAGTTGGTGGGCGAGCCGATGAGCGTACGGCGCAAGCTCCTCGGCCACGAGATGGCGATGATCTACCAGGACGCCCTGTCGTCGCTGAACCCGGCGATGACGGTCCGCGCCCAGCTCAAACAGGTGACCCGAAGGGGCGGCACCCGCACGGGCACCGAACTCCTCGAACTGGTCGGCCTCGACCCGGACCGCACCCTGCGCAGCTACCCGCACGAACTGTCCGGCGGCCAGCGCCAGCGCGTACTGATCGCGATGGCCCTCTCCCGCGACCCCAAGCTGATCGTCGCCGACGAACCGACGACCGCCCTCGACGTCACCGTGCAGGCGCAGATCATAGAGCTGCTGCTGCGCCTGCGGACCGAGCTGGACTTCGCGCTCGTCCTCGTCTCCCACGACCTGGCACTCGTCGCGGACGTCACCGACCGGGTGGTCGTGATGTACGGCGGCCAGATCGTCGAGTCGGGTGTGACGGCGGACCTGGTGGAGTCGCCGTCCCACCACTACACGCGCGGCCTCCTCGGCAGCGTCCTGTCGCTGGAGTCGGCGGCCGAACGGATGACGCAGATCAAGGGGGTCGTGCCGTCCCCGGCGGACTTCCCGGCGGGCTGCCGGTTCGCCGACCGCTGCCCGATGGCGACGGACGTCTGCCGCACGACCGCTCCCCGCCTGGCGGGCCCGCCCGGCCACCACGAGGTCGCCTGCCACCACCCGGCGATCACCCTGACGACCACGACCACGCCCACGGCACCGGCCGGGCCGACGGAAGCGAGGCCGTGACATGAGCGGACCGGCAAGCTCTGCCACGGGCCCCCTCGTGGAACTGGACGACGTGCATGTCGTCCACAAGGCGCGCACCGGCGGCCTGTTCTCCCGCGACCGGGTGTACGCCCTCACCGGCGCCGGCCTCACCATCGCGCCCGGCGAGACGGTCGGCGTCGTCGGCGAGTCCGGCTGCGGCAAGTCGACGCTCGCCAAGGTCCTGGTGGGAGTGCAGAGGCCGACTTCCGGGACGGTGTCCCTGCGGGGCGGCGACCTGTGGACGATGGCCCCGGCACTGCGCCGGACGACGGTGGGCGCGGGCACCGGCATGATCTTCCAGGACCCGTCGACGGCCCTGAACCGTCGGCTGACGGTACGGCAGATCCTGCGCGACCCGCTGGACGTGCACAAGCGGGGCACGACCGCACAACGCGAGGACCGCGTACGTGAGTTGATGTCCCTGGTCGGACTCCCCAGGGCGCTGGCGGACGGCCTCCCCGGCCAGCTCTCCGGCGGCCAGCGCCAACGGGTCGCCATCGCACGGGCACTGGCCCTCGACCCGGACCTGGTGGTCGCCGACGAACCGACGAGCGCGCTGGACGTCTCGGTCCGCGCCCAGATCCTCAACCTCCTCCTCGACCTGAAGGAACGTCTCGGTCTGGCCCTGGTCTTCGTCTCGCACGACATCCAGACCGTACGCAGGATGAGCGACCGCGTCATCACGATGTACCTCGGCCGGATCGTCGAGGAGTCTCCGGCCGACGAGGTGACCGACCGGTCCCGGCACCCGTACACCCGCGCCCTCTTCTCGGCGACGCCCGGCCTGCTCGACCCCATCGACCCGATCCCGCTCGTCGGCCCCGTCCCGTCGGCCACGCGCCCGCCGAGCGGCTGCCCCTTCCGTACCCGCTGCTGGAAGGCGGACGCGGTGTGCGTTGAGTCCATGCCGGACTTCTCGGCCGCGTCGACGCCGGGGCACCGCTTCCGCTGCCACCATCCTGTGGAGGACGGCCTGTCGACCCGGGACCTGGTCGCGCAGGCTGTCACCACGGCCGATCCCCCGAAGGAGCCTCGATGACCCTTCCCGCCCCGCTGACCGGTGTCGTACCGCCCGTCTGCACGCCCCTGACACCGGACCGCGAGGTGGACGTCCCCTCACTGATCAGACTGGTCGACCATCTACTGGAGGGCGGGGTGGACGGCCTGTTCGTCCTCGGATCGTCCTCCGAGGCCGCGTACTTGACCGATCGTCACCGGAAGCTGATCGTCGAGACGGTGGTCGGGCATGTGGCGGGCGGGGTGCCCGTCCTCGCCGGCGCCATCGACATGACGACCCCGCGCGTCCTCGACCACGTCCGGTACGTCACCGACGCGGGCGCCGACGCCGTGGTCGTGACCGCGCCCTTCTACACGCGCACCCACCCGGCGGAGATCGCCCGCCACTACCGTCTCGTCGCCGCGCGTTCGCCGGTGCCGGTCCTCGCGTACGACCTGCCGGTCGCCGTCCACTCCAAGCTGAGCCCCGAACTCGTGCTTGAGCTGGCGGCCGAGGGGACGCTGGCCGGGCTCAAGGACTCCAGCGGGGACGAGGGCGGGTTCCGGGCGGTCGTCATGGGCGCCCGCACGGACTCCGCCGTCACCGGCTTCAGCGTGCTGACCGGGTCCGAACTGGTCGTCGACTCCGCGCTCGCGATGGGGGCGGACGGGGCGGTGCCGGGGCTCGCGAACGTCGACCCTGCCGGGTACGTACGGCTGTACCGGCACTGCAGGCAGAGGGAATGGGCCCTGGCTCGGGCCGAGCAGGAGCGGTTGTGCGCGCTGTTCGGGATGGTGCGGGTGGGGGACGGGGGGCGGATGGGGGGTTCGTCGGCTGCGCTCGGGGCGTTCAAGGCGGCGCTGCAGTTGAGGGGGGTCATCGCGTGCGCGGCCGTCGCGGAGCCGCAGGTCCCGCTGTCCGCGGAGGAGGTCGGAGGGGTGGGGAAGTTCTTGGCGGGGGCGAGGAAAGAGCCTTACAGCTCATCCGCGCCCACCCGCCGGAAGGCGATCCGTTCGTAGGGCCCCGTCGTGCCCGTCTCATACAGCACCCCCACCCTCCCCCCGGCCCCAGCCAACTGGACCAGGTCCGAATACGCGGCCCGCTCCCCCGACAGCGTCAGCGCCTTCGTGAAGGTCCCCCCACCGTCCCCACTCCTCCACACGGCCATCGCCGAACGAGCCGTCGGCACGGACGGCCCCGAGAACAGCAGGGGCGCCCCCGCAGGACCGGCCACCTGCAGCACACTCCCCTGCACGACGGGCACGTCGGACAGCGTCGGCTGCACCCGGAAGGGCCGGTCGAGCGTGACACCCCCGTCACTGGAGTAACTGTCGAGCCGGTTCCCCGCACTGCTGCCGTTCTGATCGCGCGAGCTGAAGTACAGCCGCCCGTCGGGCAGTTGCGCCGCAGCACTCTCGTTCGCGTTGTCGACCCCGTCGTACGAGTCGTCCACGAACCCGATCCGCCACGACAGCCCGCCGTCGTCGCTGTAGAGGGCGTGCGCCCCGTAGTACCTGGCCTCCTGCCCGGTGTCGGCGGAGCCGGACGGCGGCGCCGCCGAGTGGTTGGCGGGCACGACGAGCCGCCCGGCGTACGGCCCCCGGGTCAGCGCCACCGCGTGGCCGGGCCCGGTGGCGTACCACCGCCATCCCGGCAGCTTCACGGCGGCGGTGATCTCCCGGGGTTCACTGAACCGGCGCCCGCCGTCCCGGCTGGTCTGCACGAAGACCCGCCGGCTCTGCTCCTGCGTGACCTCGCCCCGCATTATCTGCGCCTCGGTCACAGCACCGCTGTTGTAGGACGTGAGGAGGACGACCTTGCCGGTTCGGGGATCGACGACGGGCGCGGGGTTGCCGCGGGTGTCGCCCTCACCGGCGGCGACGACGCTCAGGGGTCCCCACGTACAGCCGCCGTCGCCGGACCGTCTGAGGACGACGTCGATGTTGCCGGTGTCCCCGGCGCCGTTGTGTCTGCCCTCGGCGAAGGCGAGCACCGTGCCGGCCCTGGTCCTGACGGTGGCGGGGATGCGGTACGTGTCGTAGCCGTTCTCCCCGGCCGCGAAGGGGACGGAGGAGACGCAGCCCCGCGCCGGCCGTTCGGCGGCGCTCGCCGCGTGCGCGGTCCCGGGGGACGCGAGCGCGGCGGCGAGCCCGGCGAGTACGGCGGCGAGGGCACTGGAACGCGGACAGCTCTTCAAGAACACGGCTCACCCTTACCCGGACATGGGACATGGGAGATAGGAGGTAGGAGATAGGACGTGGGATGTCGGCGGTGAAACTAGTGCGGTCCGAGGGACAGGGCAATGCCCCCCGCACCCCCGTATCACTCGGACCGCTCAGGCCGCTCAGGCCGCCCCGGGTATCACGAGCCCCGACTCGTACGCCACGATCACCAGCTGCGCACGGTCGCGTGCCCCCAACTTGCCCATGATCCGGCTGACATGGGTCTTCGCGGTCAGCGGGCTGAGCCCCAGCGCCTCCGCGATCTCGGTGTTGTTGAGGCCGCGCGCGACCAGGGCGAGCACCTGCCGTTCCCGTTCGGACAGCCCGTCGGGGCCGCCCACCGCGGACGTCAGCGTGTCGGGCGCGCGCAGGAAACGGGCGATGAGCCGCGCGGTCGGGCCCGGCGAGAGCAGGGACTCCCCCGCGGCCACGGTCCGGATGGCGTCGAGGAGTTCGGCCGGCCGGATGTCCTTCACCAGGAAGCCGGACGCCCCGGCCCGCAGCGCGTCGACGATGTGCTCGTCGGTGTCGTACGTCGTCAGGACCAGCACCTTCACCCCCGCGAGATCCTCGTCGGCGGCGATGAGCCGGGTCGCCTCGATACCGTCCAGGTCAGGCATCCGGAGGTCCATCACGACGAGGTCGGCCCGCGCGGAACGGGCCAGTTCCACCGCCTCCCGCCCGGTGCCCGCCTCGGCGACGACCTCCATGCCCCCCGCCGACGCGACGAGCATCGCGAACGAGGCCCGTACGAGCCTCTGGTCGTCGGCGAGCAGTACGCGGATCGTCATCGGGCCTCGTCCTCCCTGGGCAGCGGCAGCGCGGCGGTCACCTCGAAGCCCGTCCCGGGGCCCGGTCCGGCGTCCAGCGTGCCGCCCACGCTACGGGCTCGCTCACGCATCCCCACGAGTCCGAACCCCGGCGTGCCGCCGGCCGCCCCCGGTACGCGGCAGCCCGCCCCGTCGTCCGTGACGCGCACCCGCAGGGCGCCCTCCTCGGTCCGCAGCCCCACCCGGACGGTGAGGTCGTCCCGGCCGCCGTGGCGCACGGCGTTGGTGAGCGCCTCCTGCACGATCCGGTAGGCGGCGGCGCCCACGGAGGGCGGTACGCCGTCCGCGTCGACGTCCAGTTCGACGTCTGCCCCTGCCGTCCTGGCCGCCTCCGCGAGCGCGCCCAGCCCGTCGAGGCCCGGCAGCGGCCCCCGCCCGTCCGAGGAACCGCTCACGCTCAACTCGTTCGCCCGCAGCACCTCCAGCGTCGTACGCAGCTCTCCCCTGGCCGTCCGGCAGGTCTCCGCGATGCCGTCGAGAGCCTGGGCGACGGCTCTGCGGTCGAGCCGTTCGGGATCGACGGTGAGGACGTGGGCCGCCACCGACGTCTGCACACCGATCAGGGTGATGCTGTGCGCGAGCAGATCGTGCAGGTCACGGGCGATCCGCAGCCGTTCCTCGGCGACGCGGCGCCGGGCCTCCTCCTCGCGGGTCCGCTCGGCGCGTTCGGCCCGCTCGACGATGGAGGCGACGTACTGGCGGTAGAAACGAGCGTCGACACCGAAGAACAGGACGGCGATGATCCAGCCGGAGGTCCGCAGGAACTCCAGGGCCCCGTCCGGGTTGATGAAGCCGTTGATGACCAGCGTCGGGCCGAGGACGGCGACGGCGGTGAGCAGCGTACGGCGTACCGTGCCGGTCGCCGCGACCGTGTAGAGCGCCAGGAGGGTCGCGGGGATCGGCACGGCGTGGTTGTAGTCGAGGGCGTGGTACGGGCTCGCGCAGGCCGCCACCGCGAGCAGCACGAGCAGCGGACGGCTGCGCCGCCACACGAGCGGCACATGGGCGCCGGACAGCAGGGCCCAGCCGAGCGGGTCGAGCGGGCGTCCGTCGACGACGAACAGCGCGAGGACGACGGCGACGACGGCGACGCCGACGGCGAGGAACGCGTCGTTGCGGGTGCGGTGGGGCGCGGTGAGCGGGTCACGGTTGATGACCGCCATGACCCGCTCGACACGGCGAGGCCGCACGTCACCGCGCACGGCGTCACCACGTACGGCGTCTTTGCGTACGGCGTCTTTGCGTACGGCGTCTTTGCGTACGGCGTCACCGCGTACGGGTTCACCCGGTACGGCTGTGGTCGCTCCCCGTTCCTGCACGGCTCCATCTTCCGGTACGGGGGCGCCTCTCCGGCAGGAAGCGGGAGAGGCGCCCGGTCGGACGGTACGTGGTACGTGTGATCAGGGCGCGCCGACCCGTTCCGGCTGCCGGGGCGGCTCGGTCTGTTCACCGGGCCCCCTTCGCTCTCCGGGTTCGCGGGAGAGCGCGCCGGGCCACCACACCTTCCGGCGCAGGGCGACGCTGGCACTGGTCACCAGGTACGTCCGTACGAGGAAGGTGTCGAGGAGCACGCCGACGGCGATCACGAAGCCGAGTTCGACGAGTTGCACGAGCCCCATGTTCGTCAGCACGGCGAAGGTCGCGGCGAGGACCAGACCGGCCGAGGCGATGACCCCGCCGGTGGTGCGCAGGGCGGTGAGCGCGGCGGCGGCCGGTTCGGCTCCGGCGAGGGACTCCTCCCGCATCCGGTGCATGAGGAAGATGCCGTAGTCGACGCCGAGGGCGACAAGGAACACGAAGGACAGCAGACCGAGCCCCGGGTCGGTTCCCTCGAAGCCGAGGACCGGCCCGAAGACCAGGCCGCCGATGCCGAGGGCCGCGCCCCACACGGCGACCACGGCGGCCACCAGGAGGAGCGGCGCGACGAGGCTGCGCAGCAGTCCGATCAGGATGAGCAGCACGGAGACGAGGACGAGCGGTACGACGACCTTCGTGTCCCGGCTGTTGGTGTCCTCCAGATCGATCTGCTGGGCGCTGTCTCCGCCCACGTACGAACCCTTCAGCTCACCGCGCAGGGCCTTGATCGTGGCGGTCTCCCCCGCCGACTGGGGCGCGTCCCGGGCGATGACGGAGATCTCCGTCCAGCCGTCCCCCGTACGGCCCTTCTCGGCGCTCTCGACGCCCCGCGTGTCCCGGATCGCCGCGAGCGCCCGGTCCGCGCGCTCCTCGGGGGCGATCACGTCGATGGGCTGGGTGCCGTGCTGCGGGTAGGCCCTCGCGAGGGTCTGCATGGCGGTGACGGCCTCCGGCTTGTCGACGAAGGAGTCCTCCTGCTTGACCGGCCCGGGAAGGTTGAGCGTGCCGAGGGCGAGTGCGCCGAGCAGGACGGCTCCGGTCGCGAGCACCGTCAGCGGCCTGCGTCCGGCGGAACTGCCCATCGCGGCGAACAGGCTCCGGCGACGCTGCTTGGGCTCGCTGCCGAAGGCGGGCACGAGCGGCCAGAACACGCGCCGGCCCAGCAGGACGAGGATCGCGGGGAGCAGGGTCAGCATCGCGATGAGCGCGCAGAGCACCCCGACCGTACCGAGGGGGCCCATGCCCCGGCTGCTGTTGAGGTCGGCGGCGAGCAGGCACAGCAGGCCCACGGCGACGGTGCCGGAGGAGGCCAGCACGGCGGGGCCGCAGCCGCGCAGGGCGGCGACCATGGCGTCGTACGGGCGCTCGATGCGCCGCAGTTCCTCGCGGTAGCGGGAGACCAGCAGCAGGGCGTAGTCGGTGCCCGCGCCGAACACGAGGATCGTCATGACGCCCGCGCTCTGGCCCGAGACGGTGGTCCCGAAGGCCTGGTTGAGCCCGTAGGCGACCCCCATCGACAGATAGTCGGCGATCCCGGCGACGGCGAGCGGGACGAGCCACAGCACGGGGCTGCGGTAGATGAGGACGAGCAGGAGGGCCACGACGGCGACGGTGGTGTAGAGCAGAGGCCCGCCGAGTGAGTCGTAGACCTTGCCGGCGTCGGTGGCGAGCGCGCCGGTACCGCCGACCTCGACGCTCAGCCCGTCCCGGGCGTCCTGGCCGTGGGCGATGCCCCGGACGTCCTCGACGAATGCGTCGCGCAGTTTCTCGTCGGTGCCGGGTTCGTTGCTGACGAGCGGGTACATCAGGGTCGTCCCGTCCTTGGACGGAACCCCCTCCGGTACGCCGGTCCGGCCGACCAGCTCATGCTTCCCGGCGATCTCCTCGACCTGCCCGGCCGCGGTGTCCCGGTCGGCGGCGCTCAGTCCGCCCTCCCGGTGGTACACGATCACCAGCTCGGTGCTCTCGCCGCCGGGGAGCCGTTCCTGGATCTTGGCCACCTGGGTCGAGTCGGCGCTCGCCGGCAGGTAGTCGGTGACGCGGTCGTGCTGCACGTCGGCGAGCTTCGCCGCGAACGGGCCGGCCAGGGCGAGCAGGGCGATCCACAGCCCCAGCACCGCCCAGGGGACGGCTCGCCTGCGCCGCTTGCCCGTTCTTGTTGCTTTCCCTGCCCCCATGGACGATCTCCCTCTCGACGCTTCCGCTTCCGCTTTCGTTGCCCCTTCAGCCTTTCGGTGCGGGCGGCGACATGCGTCGGACGTGAGTCTGAGCGGGCGGGTACTGCCGGGGGTGACGGGGGGCGGGGATTACTCCCGCGGGAGTAGTGGGCGCGCATCCGGGTGCGGGCCGGTGGGGCCCCTCGCACCCGCGCGTCCACGCCTGCGGGCCCGGTGGGGGCCGTTCGCGCAGTTCCCCGCGCCCCTCAAAAGCGGGCCTCCGCCCCGGCTTTTGCCCCTTAAGG
>NZ_JBHXTO010000170.1:0-18266 GCF_042677425.1 Streptomyces sp. NPDC127119
CTCCCCGACGGTGCGGCCACGTTCGTCGGCAGCTTGGGCAGTCCCGGCAGGTTCGGCGCGGGCAGGGCGCCGCCCACCGCCACCGCGGCGACGAAGTTGACCAGGCCGCTCACGACCTGCTTCGCGGCCGCCCCCAGAGCGGTGGCGTCTCCGGCGACCGCCGCCTCGGTCAGGGAGTCGACCGAGCTCTGCAGGGCCTTGAGCGCGTCGGCTCTGAGGTCGGGCGCGGCCACACGGCTCGCCGAGTCCGGCGCGGGCAGCGCGGGGGCACCGGGAAGCGCGGGCAGGATCGCCGGCGGGGCGACCGGGATCTTGGGATCGGCCGGTGAGTTCACCTCCGCCGGTGTCTTCGGAACCGTCGGCGTCTTCGGAACCGTCGGCGTCTGCGGCACGGCCGGTGTCTTCGCCGGCGGGGTCTGCGGGGCGGCCGGAGCGGACCCGGCGGCCTTGGCGACGGCCTCCTTCACCGCGTCGCCGAGCTTCGCGGCGTCGGCGGCGGGCAGCTTCCCGCCGTCGGCCTTGAGCGCGGCGGTGAGCAGGTCGGTGACCGGCTTCAGCACTCCGGCGACGTCGGCGAGGCCGGCGGCCTGCGCCAGCAGGGCGTCCGCCTCGGGCACCGGCGCCCGGACCGCTGTCGCGGGCGG
Organism: Streptomyces sp. NPDC127119; assembly: GCF_042677425.1. Taxonomy (NCBI): domain Bacteria; kingdom Bacillati; phylum Actinomycetota; class Actinomycetes; order Kitasatosporales; family Streptomycetaceae; genus Streptomyces; species Streptomyces sp. NPDC127119. Next base: position 645 of record NZ_JBHXTO010000170.1, read on the forward strand.
GGCCGCCTCGGGCACCACCGTGACAGGGGCCGCCGCGGACCGGGCGTCGTGCGCCGGGTCGTGGTCGGCGGCCACGGCGACGGGTCCGGCGATCCCCAGCAGGAACGTGGCACAGAGGGCGGAGGTCGCGATACGCCGCGCGGGCAGAGCACGCATGAAGGGTCCTTTCGATGGTGCGTCGGGTCCTGTGCCCACCGTGGAATCGGTGACCGCCGCCTGCAACCGATCACCCGCGCACCACGGCGGCCCGCACCCACCGCCGTGACCGTTGTCCCTGATGAGCCGCCATGCCCGGCCTCGCCGAAGGCACTTGCCGGCCCTCCCCCCATTCGGGGCAACGCGGATCGGCCGCCCACCCCGGGGGGGAGGACGGCCGATCCGGGGCCGGGCTTCGACGTCAGTCGTTGGCGCACTCGTTGCCGAACGCCGGGTTCAGCAGCGCGATGACGTTCACGGTGTTGCCGCACAGGTTGATCGGCACGTGGACGGGGACCTGCACCAGGTTGCCCGACAGGACACCCGGGGAGTTGGTGGCGGCGCCGTGCGCGTCACTGTCGGCGGCGGCGATGCCGGCGGTGCCCGCCATGGCGGCGGCGGCAACGGAGGTAAAGACCAGGCCCTTCGCGATACGCGACATGGAGAGGTGCTCCTTGGGATTGAAACAACAACCGGGCGGGATGCCCGGCTCTGGAATCAACGCGTGGCGACGGCGCGGGTTGTGCCTCCAAAAGAGTGACGCTCCGGGCCGTTACCAGAAGCGAGCCAGGCGGTTATTCCGAGGCATGCACACGATTCCGACACACTTGACAGGTTTCACCGATAAATACGGATAGCGGCTACAGTTGCGTTCCTCCTCAGATCGTCACATACCACCCCAGATCAGCTCAGATCACTTGAAAAAGACGGGGAGTCATGTCGGCACCCGTGTGATGTCCGCGTCCCGTCCGCCGATGTCCCCGTCCCACCGGTCCGCAAGGGCCGGAACCTCCGCCGCCGCAATTCCCCCCGAAAGGGCAACGCCGGTCATGCGCAATTCCCTGGGTCTTCTGCTGCGCCGTGGGATGGTGGGGGCTTTTTCCCTCGCCTCGCTGTGGGTGCCGGGCGGACCGGCGTCGGCCGCCCCCGCCCCGCCGGGCGCCACGGTCGCACCGCCCGCCGCCGAGGCGGAGAGCCTGACCTTCACCCAGCGGTACCGCGCGCTCCGCCACGGCGGGATCGTCCGGGCCGCCAACTCGTCGATCACCTGCCGCACACCGGTCGCGCCGACTGCGGTGTCGTGCCCCGCCGCCCGCGCGGGCCTGGCGGTCGCGAACGACGGCTTCGACATGTTCTACACGGACATCGACAAGGACCCGAACACCTACAACTCCAGCAGCGCCGAGGTCCGTCTGCCGTCGGGCGCCCGCGTCTCGTACGCGCGGCTGTACTGGGGCGGCAATCTGCGGGTCGGTGAGCAGAAGCCGCCCAAGGACAACGGACGGGTGCTGATCGCCGAGGCCGGCGGCCAGTACAAGGAGGTGCTCGCGGACACCCTCGTCGGGCACCGGGCCGCCCGTGGCGCGGACGCCTTCCAGGCCTCGGCGGACGTCACGCGGCTGGTGCGGTCGAGCGGCGCGGGCGCGTACACCGTGGCGCAGGTCAATGTGGCGATGGGGCACTCGGCGGCCGGCGCCTGGGGCGGCTGGACGCTGATGGTGGCGTACGAGAAGAAGTCGGAGCCGCTGCGGCATCTGGCGATCTGGGACGGCTTCGGTCCGCTGGGGCCGGGCGACGACCGGGCGGTCCGGGTGAGCGGCGTGCCGTTCCCCGTGGGGGCCGCGGGCCGTGTGGGGCTCGTCGCCTACAACGGCGACCGCGGGCGGACCGGCGACTCGCTCACCGTGTCGGACGGACGGGGCAGGGCGGTCCCGCTCGGCAACAGCGCCAACCCCCGTGACGACGTACTGAATTCGACGATCGGCGAGCCCGACGGGACGGCCGCCCCGCGGACGCCTTCGTATCCGAACACGCTCGGGTACGACTCCGACGTCCTCGATCTCCGTGAGGGCCTGCGGCGCGGCGGGGACCGGCTGGACTTCCGGCTGGTGTCGCGGCGGGACGCGGCCTGGGCCGGCGCGCTGTTCGTCGCCGTCGACGCGAAGCACTGATGCCCCTCCCCTCCTGTACCGGCCCCGACCGAGTTCCACCCGCGCTCCCCGTGAGCGCCGCCCGTGAGCGAGGAAAGCCCTCATGCGACTGTCACCGACCGGCCCAGGACCGAGGCCACGGGTCCTGCACGTCTCCCAGCCCGTGGACGGCGGGGTGGGCCGCGTGGTCACCGACCTGGTGCGGGCGCAGCTGGCCACCGGCGCCGACGTCACCGTCGCCTGTCCGCCGGACGGCGGCCTCGCGACGGCGGCCGAGCTGCTGGGCGCGGACGTACGGCACTGGCACGCGACCCGCTCGCCCGGGCCGGGGCTCGCCCAGGAGGTACGGAGTCTGCGCCGGCTCGTGAGGGAGGTGCGGCCCGACGTCGTGCACGCGCACAGCGCCAAGGCCGGACTCGCGGCCCGGCTCGCCGTTCGCGGGCAGGTGCCGACCGTGTTCCAGCCGCACGCCTGGTCGTTCGAGGCGGTCGGCGGGGCCACCGGCCTCTTCGCCCTCAACTGGGAGCGGCTGGGCGCCCGTTGGGCCTCGCGGGTGGTGTGCGTCAGCGAGGCCGAGCGGCGCACCGGGCAGCGGTCGGGGATCAGGGGCCGGTGGAGCGTCATCCCGAACGGCATCGACACCCGCGGCTTCCACCCCGCGCCCGTGGAGACCGTACGGGCCGGGATTCCGTTGCTGGCAGGCGTCGACGCGGCGGCACCCCTCGTGGTGTGCGTCGGGAGGCTGTGCCGGCAGAAGGGACAGGACGTCCTGCTGGAGGCGTGGCGCGAGGTGACCCGGCGGGTGCCGGCCGCGCGGCTCGTGCTGGTCGGCGACGGGCCGGACGCGCAGGCGCTGCGGGCCTCGGCTCCCCCGTCCGTGCTGTTCGCCGGGGCCGTCACCGACACCATGCCCTGGTACCAGGCCGCCGATCTGGTCGTCCTGCCGTCCCGTTGGGAGGGCATGGCGCTGGCGCCGCTGGAGGCCATGGCCTGCGGGCGGCCCGTCGTGATCACCGATGTGGACGGGGCGCGCGAGAGCCTGCCGCCGGGCCAGGGGCCACGCTGCCTGGTGCCGTCCGAGCGGCCGGACGCGCTGGCCGGGGCCGTCGCCGAGCTGCTTCTCGACCCGCTGCTGCGCGAGTCGCTCGGTCACCAGGGACGCCGGTACGTAACGACCACGCACGACGTGCGGCGCACGGCCGCGGCCGTCGCCGACGTGTACCGCGATCTGATCGGCACCTGGCCGACCGGGCGGACCAAGGGCGTGGACCACACCGAGTACAGGGAGTCCATCCACACGTGACTGCGGAAAGTACCGTTCCCTCCCCCGGCGGCCGGCCGCGGGCGGCGGACCACGGATTCTCGCCCGTCTCATCCGTCTCGTCGGCCTCGTCGGGCTCGCCCGTCTCGGTCATGCCGCCGCGCGAGGCCGTCGGCGGCTTCGCGTTCCCCAGCGGCAGACGGCCCTTCGTGCACCGCGTACGTGCCGTGCACCGCGTACGGCACGTACGGCGGCCCTCACGGCTGCCCCTGCCCGCCGTGGACATCGGCGCGGCGCTGGCCGGCGGCGCCCTCGCGCTGCCGTGGCCGCATCCGCTTCCGCTGGCCCTGCTGGTGCTCGCGGTGCTCCGGCTGAACGCGCACGCGTCGCTGTACCGCACCACGTCCACCCCCGCCGTACCGGCCTTACTGGACGAACTGCCCGCCGTCTGCGCCCGGATCGCGGTGGGCTGGTGCGCGCTCGCGGCCCTGCTGGCGGCGTACTCCCCCGAGCACGCGCTGTCCGCCCGCGCCCTGGTCCTCGGCTGCGCGGTGCAGTCGCTGGTGAGCTGCGCGGGCCGGGGCGTCGTGCACGGCCACCGGCGCCGGACGCTCCAGCGGCGCCCGCGCGCGGCCCTGGTGGTCGGCCGCACCGTCGACGCGCAGCGCGTGGCCGCCGCCTTCCTGCGGCAGCCGGACTGCGGGGTACGGCCGGTGGGGGTCGTCGCCGACGAGGCGAGCGACGGCGAGGGACTGCCGGTGCTGACCACCGGCGAGGAGGTCCAGCGGGCCCTCATCCAGAACGGCGTGCAGGACGTGCTCGCCGTGGCCCCCTCCACCTGGCCCGAACAGGCCTCGCTGCTGAGGACGTTGGGCGAGTCGGGCTGCGCCGTGTGGGAGGTGCGCGCGGACTCGTCGGCGTACGGGCGTTCCGACCGGCTCGCCGGGTTCGCCTGCCGCCGGCTGTCCCTGGGCCGCCGGTACGGGAGTGCCGGGAAGCGGCTGCTCGACGTGCTGGTCTCCGGGGCCCTGCTCCTGCTGGTCAGCCCGATGCTGCTGGTGTGCGCGGTCGTGCTGCGGGCCGTCGACGGGCCCGGTGTGGTGTTCCGGCAGGAGCGCATCGGCAAGGACGGGCGGCCGTTCACCCTGCTGAAGTTCCGTACGCACCGGCCGGTCGACGCGCACGAGGCGGCGACCCGCTGGAGCGTGGCGAACGAGCACGAGATGGTCTGGTTCTGCCGCTTCCTGCGGCGTACGTCGCTCGACGAGCTGCTCCAGCTGTGGAACGTCTTCTGGGGCGACATGAGCCTGGTCGGACCGCGCCCCGAACGGCCCTTCTTCGTGGGCCAGTTCAGCCAGACGTACCCCGGTTACGCGGCCCGCCACCGGATGCGTACCGGCATCACCGGGCTCGCGCAGATCCACGGGCTGCGCGGCGACACCTCGATCGAGGACCGCTGCCGGTTCGACAACGCGTACATCGACGACTGGTCGCTCTGGCAGGACGTCTGCATCCTGGCGCGCACCGCGGTCTCGCTCGTGCGTCCGACGGGGAGCTGAACCGGTGACCCAGGTCCTGCCCGCCCCGCCGCCGGTCGCCGTCGTGGCCGCGGCGCCCCGCCGCTTCCTGCCCGTGCTGCCCGTGATCGCGCTGATCGTGATGCTCGCGCTGCCGGTCTCCGGGGACGGCGGCGGCACCCTCGCCGACGCCGTGTCCGGGCTGGTCGTGGTCTGCTGCGCGCTGCGTCTCGTACGCGGCCGGCGGCGCCCCCTGTCCCGTACCGCCGCGGTCGTGCTCGGGCTGCCCGTCGTCGGGGTCGCGGTCGCGACGGCCGGCGCGGCCTCCGCCGGGGTGGGGGCCGAGGGGCTCGTGCGCTATCTGCAGATCTTCGTGCTGGTGCCGACGGCGGTGATGCTGCTGGTACGCGACCGCCGGGACGCACGCCTGGTCGCCTGGTCGCTCGTCGGGCTCGCGCTGTGGCAGGGAGGGCTCGGGGTCCACCAGTTCGTGACCGGGACCGGGGCCTCGTACCAGGGCGAGATGATCCGGGCCGTGGGCACGTTCGGGGCCACGGACATCATGGGCATGGCGGCCGTGGTGGCGTTCGGGCTGGTGTGCGCGCTCGGTCTGGCGCTCGGGTCGGGGCCCGCGCGGCAGCGGACCGCGGCGGCGGTGTGCGCGCTGGCGCTGCTGCTGCCGCTCGCGCTGTCGTTCAGCCGGGGCGCGTGGATCGCGACGGCCGTGACCTGCGGGGCGCAGCTCGTACTGGCCGGACTGCGGCGGGCCGCGCAGGTGTTCGCGGCGGTGGCGGCGGTCGCTGTGGTCCTGGTGGGCGGGCTCGGGGTGGGCTCGGCGATGCTCCAGGAGCGGATCAGCAGCATCACGCAGGTGGCGGACGCGCCGGACCAGTCGGTGACCGACCGGTACACGATGTGGACGGCCGCCGTCGACATGTGGCGCGATCAGCCGCTGACCGGGGTGGGGCTGAAGGGCTTCCCCGACCATCGCGACGGGCACGCCTCGCTCGCGCTGTCGTCGGGCAGTGACACGGACGGGGCGGGCGCCGGATTCCAGCGCCAGCCGCTGCTGTCGCCGCACAACATGTATCTGCTGATCCTCAGCGAGCAGGGACTGCTGGGGCTGCTCGCACTGGCCGGGAGCTGGCTGGCGCTGCTGGTTCTCGGGCTCCGGAAGCTCTTGCGCGCACGGCGTTCCGCGAGCGGCCTCGACTGCGCGCTCGTCGCCTGCGGGCTGCTGGTCTGGCAGCTGGTCGACTTCGTGTACGCCGACATCGGCGGCCCCTCGACCGTGCTGACCGCGCTGGTGCTCGGCTTCGCCGCGTGGTGGGCGCTGGCCGACGAGAACGCCCGCGAAAGCGCCCACGAGAGGGCCGGAGAACGATGACGGTGACGCCTTCCCGGGCCGGCGACGAGGGAACGACGGCGCGAAGGGGCCGCCGCCGGCGGACGGGGGCCGCGAGCGACCCCTCCGCCCAGGACCTCGGCACGGCCGTCGGGACCGAGGAGGAGGTCCTGCTGCCCGGCGCCCGCGCGGCGTCGCCCGGGACCGCGCACCCGGCCGCCGCCGAAGCCTCCGATTCCGGCGCCGCTTCCGGTGCCGACGTCGGCGGCGAGCGGAACGGCCCTTCCGAAGTCCCCCCGCCCACCCGCGGATTCCTCGCCAAGGCCACGCTCGTCACCGCCGCCCTCTCCATCGCGGGCGCGCTGCTCGGTCTCGGCCGGGACCAGGCGCTCGCGCATCTCTTCGGGGCCGGGACCGAGACGGACGCCTTCCTGGTCGCGTGGACCGTGCCGGAGGTCGCGGCGACGCTGCTGATCGAGGACGGGATGGCCTTCGTGCTGGTCCCGGCGTTCAGCCTGGCCGTGGCACGGCGGGCCCGCGGAACCGGCGGCGGGGACCCGGTCCGCGCACTCGTCGCCTCCACACTCCCCCGCATCGCGCTGGTCCTCGTGGGGGTCTCCGCGCTGCTGATCGCCGGGGCGCCCTACCTGGTCGCGGGGCTCGCGCCGGGACTGCCCGACCCCCGGCTCGCGGTCGACTGCACGCGGCTGACGGCGACCTGCGTCCTGAGCTTCGGACTCGCCGGCTACTGCAGCGCGGCACTGCGCGCCCACCGCCGCTTCCTGGCCCCGGCCGCCATCTACGTCGCCTACAACACCGGCATCATCACGGCGATGTTCGTCCTCGGCGGCCACTGGGGTGTGCGGTCGGCGGCCATCGGTGTCGCGCTGGGCGGCTGTCTGATGGTGGCGGCGCAGACTCCGTCCCTCGTACGGCAGTTGTTCGGCCGCCGGTCCGCGACGGCGGCCGTGACCCCGGCGGGAGCCGCGGCCGGGACCCGGAAGGTGTCGGACGCCGAAGGGCCGGACGCCGCGGGGCCGGAGGCGGAACGGTCCGCGGAGCAGCCGTCGAAGCAGTCGGTGACGCACTCGGTGAATCTCGCCCTCGTCACCCCGGTCCTGCTGTTCGCCCTCTGCAGGCAGTCCCAGGTCCTCATCGAGCGCTACCTCGCCTCCAACCTCCCCTCCGGAGCCATCTCGCACCTGAACTACGCGCAGAAGGTGGCCCAGATCCCGATGACCCTCTCGCTGATGCTCTGCACGGTCACCTTCCCGGTGCTGGCGCAGGCGCTCGCCGAGGGCGACACCGAGCGGGCCCGCAACCGCGTCGAGCACGACGTCTCGGTCGCCGCGTGCATAGTCCTGCTGGGCGCTGCGGCGGTCTTCGCGTGCGCACCGCAGATCATCGAACTCCTCTTCCAGCGCGGCGCGTTCACCGCGCGGGACACGGCGGCGACGGCGACCGTCATGCGGGTCTACTCGGTGGGGCTGCTCGGCCACACCCTCGTCGGCGCGCTCGTACGGACGTACTTCTCGGCGGGCCGCCCCACCTGGTACCCGCTCGCGGCGATGACCGCGGGCATCGTGGCCACCTCGTGGATCGGCGCCGCGACCGTCGGTGCCTGGGGGGTGTCCGGGATCGCCGCCGCCAACGCGATCGGCATCACCCTCACCGCGGCGCTGCTGCTGTCCGGCATGAACGAGCGGCGCAGTGTGCCGATCCACACCCGCCGGGTCGTCCACGAACTCAGCAAGCCGCTCCGCGCGGCCGGGTGCGCGGCCGTGGCGGGCGCCCTGTGCGCGAGCCGCTTCGATTCGCCCGCGCTCGCCCTGCTCACCGGTGGCCTGGCCGTCACCCTCGTCTACGTACTGCTGCTCCGGTTGCTCGGCGTCCAGGCCGTCGCACCCGCCTTCCGAACCGCCCTCCGCTCCGTCACCCGAAGGCTGCCGCATGCCCGTTTCCGCTGACCCGAACGATCCCGTCGGCCCGGCCGACGCCACCCGTGCCGAGAGCCGCACCCGGCCGGTCACGGCGGCCCTGTGGGTGGCGATGTACCACTCGGTGGGCGACTGCTCCGACGATCCGTACCGCATCACGGTCTCCCCCGACCGCCTCGACCGGCAGCTGGGCTGGCTGCACCGGCGGGGCCTGCGCGGGGTGGGCATGGCGGACCTGCTCGCCGCCCACGCCCGGGGCGAGGGCCGGGGCCTGGTGGGCCTCACCTTCGACGACGGCTACGCGGACTTCGCCGACAACGCCCTGCCCCTGCTCAAACACTGGGGTTTCGGCGCCACCGTGTTCGTCCTGCCGGGCAGGCTCGGCGGCACGAACGAGTGGGATCCGCTCGGCCCCCGAAGACCGCTCCTCACCGCCGACGGCATCCGCCGGCTCGCGGACACCGAGGGCCTGGAGATCGCCTCGCACGGCCTCACCCATGTCGACCTCACCCTGGCCGACGACGCGCTGCTCGGCGCCGAGCTCGGCGGCAGCCGGGCCCTGCTCTCCGAGCTGACGGGCCGTACGGTCCAGGGCCTGTGCTACCCGTACGGGACGGTCGACGAGCGGGTCGCCGACGCCGTCCGGGCCGCCGGTTACGGCTACGCGTGCGCGATCGACCCCGGCCCGCTCACCGGCCTCTTCGCCCTGCCGCGGGTGCACATCGGGGAGAACGACACCTCCTGGCGGCTGCAGCTGAAGTACCGGCTGAACCGGCTGCGCCGACGCGCGGTCCCCCTGGCGGCCGGCCCGGTGACGGAGGCGGCCCGGTGAAGGCCCTGCACGTCATCACCGGGCTCGGGGTCGGCGGGGCCGAGCAGCAACTGCGGCTGCTGGTGCGGAACCTGCCCGTCGAGTGCGACGTGGTGACCCTCACCAACCCGGGCGCGGTCGCCGAGGGCCTCGTCGCGGACGGCGTGCGCGTCACCCACCTCGGCATACAGGGCAACCGCGACCTCGCGGCGCTCCCGCGCCTGGCCCGGCTCATCCGCCGTGGCCGCTACGACCTCGTCCACACCCACCTCTACCGGGCCTGCGTGTACGGCAGGACCGCCGCGCGCATCGCCGGGGTGCGGGCCGTCGTGGCCACCGAGCACTCCCTCGGCGACTCGCAGATGGAGGGCCGCCGCCTCACCCCGGGCGTCCGGGCGCTCTATCTGGCCAGCGAGCGCCTCGGCCGCTCGACGGTCGCGGTCTCGCCCACGGTCGCCGAACGGCTGCGCCGCTGGGGCGTGCCGGGCCCGCGCATCGAGGTCGTCCCGAACGGCATCGACGTGGACCGCTTCCGCTTCGACGCGGCCCGGCGCGAGAGCACCCGGCGGCGGCTGGGGCTGCCGCAGGGTGCGTACGTCGTCGGGGGTGTCGGGCGGCTGACGGCGGGCAAGCGGTTCGAGGTGCTCGTGCGGGCGCTGGCCGAACTGCCGGACGACGTCTGGCTGCTGCTGGTCGGCGGGGGCCCGGAGGAGAACGTGCTGCGGCGGGCGGCGCAGCGCATGGGGGTCGCCGACCGGGTGCTGTTCACCGGCGAGCGCCCGAACGGGCCCGCGTCGCAGGGCGCTGCGGGCGGCTCCGACCTCGACCTGCCGTCCCTGACCGGGGCCATGGACCTCCTCGCCTCGCCGTCCGCGGAGGAGGCCTTCGGGCTCGCCGTCGTGGAGGCCCTGGCGGCCGGTCTGCCCGTGCTCTACGTCTCCTGCCCGGCCGTCGACGACCTCCCCCGGGACGCGGCGCCGTTCGCCCGGCGGGTGCAGGGCGGCGCCGACTCCTTCGTACGGGCCGTGCGGCAGGCGCGTGCGCAGGGCCCCGGGCCGCGCTCCGCGCCGGAGGCCGCCCACCACTACAGCATCGCCCGCAGTGCCGACCGGCTCATGGACATCTACACGGCCGCAACTCTGGGAGTGAGTTCCACATGACCGACAACCCCATCCGTGTCACCGGGCGGCCGGGAACGGCATTCGCGCGCGCCAGGGCGCTCCCGCCGTGGTCCCTGCTCGCGGCGGGCGCCCTTCTCGGCGGAGTGCTCGGCGGCTCGTACGGCGTCCTGAAGACTCCGCAGTACAGCGCCACGAGTTACGTCATCGCCGTCCCCACCGAGCAGTCGGACCCGGCGGCGGCGCTCGGCTTCGCGCAGGCGTACGGGCGGGTCGCCACCCAGCTCGCGGTGCTCGGGGACGCCCAGGTGTGGGCGGGCGTACCGGTGTCGACCCTGCGGGAGAGCGTGCGGACGGCGACCTCGCCGGACGCGCCGATGGTCGCCGTGACCGCCACCTCCACCCGGCCCGACCTCGCCGCGGACATCGCCAACGCCGTGTCGCGCTCGCTGACCCGGCACGCGAACGACACCGAGAGCAGCACGCATGTCGAGCTGCTGCAGTTCTCGCGGGCGATCAAACCCACCGAGGCCTCCTCGGCGTCCGCGTCGGTGACCGGTCTCGTCGGCGCGAGCGCCGGCGGACTGCTCGGCGGACTCGCGCTGCTGGTACGCCCCCGCCGCGCCCCGGGAGCCGCGCCCACGGCCTCGGTGCCGGGCCCCGCCACCGCCGCCGACGTCCGCGGACAGCTGTGAGAGCCGCCGCGCCGCGGACCCGGCCGCGGACCGAGCTGCGTACGGAACTGTGCACGGACGAGCGGGAGTTCGGGCGGCTGGCCGAGGAGTGGGGAGGGCTGTACCGGCACTGCGGCACGGCGACCCCCTTCCAGAGCCACGCGTGGCTGCACTCGTGGTGGCTCTCGTACGGCACGCCCGGCCGGCTCCGGCTGGTGCTGGTCCGCGACGGCGGCGACCTGGTGGCCGCCGCCCCGCTGATGCTCGTACGGCAGCCGTGGCCGGCCCTCGTGCCGCTGGGCGGGTCGATCTCCGACTTCGGGGACGTGCTCATCGAGGACGGCGAGCGCGCCGACCGGGCGGCCTCCGCCCTGGCCGACGGGCTGGCCGCGGCGGCTCGCACCGCGCTCATCGACTTCCGTGAGGTGCGGCCCGGTGGCGCGGTGGAGCGGGTGTACGCGAGCTGGCGCGGGCCACGGCGGCAGGTGCCGGACTCGCTGTGCCTGGAGCTGCCCGCCGTGCCGATGGACGACCTGATCGGACGGCTGGCGACGGCCAAGGCCCAGCAGCGGGTCCGCGCCAAGCTGCGCAAGCTGTCCACGCTGGGCGTCGAACGGCGGGCCGTACGTCCCGACGAGGTCGACACGGCACTGCGCAGACTTCTGGAGCTGCACCGGCTGCAGTGGCAGGGCCGCAAGGTGACCACCGAGCATCTGCAGGATCGCTTCGCCGAACACCTGATCCGTTCGGTGGGGCCGATGGTCCGCGCCGGGGACGCGGTGGTGACCGAGTTCCTGGTGGACGGGACCGTGGTGGCGGTCGACCTGACGCTTCTGTCGGACCGGCTGGCGGGCGGCTATCTGTACGGCGCGCATCCCCAGTTGCGGGAGCGCAAGGCGGACGTGGCGACGATGCTGCTGCACGCCTGCGCCCAGCACACCGGAACGGGCAACGGAACGGGCGGGCGCCGGGTGCTGAGCCTGCTGCGCGGCAACGAGCCCTACAAGCACCACTGGCGCCCGCAGCCCGTCGTCAACCAGCGTTTCCTGCTGGCCAGAAGGCGGACGTCACCGCTGATGTCCGCCGCCGTCTGTGACGTGGCCGCCCGCAACCGGGGCAAGAAGCTGCTCGACCGGTTCCTCGACTGGAGGGGACGCGGTGGCGGCAGGCCGTGACCGGCCCGCCGCCTCCGATTCCTCCGCCTCCGCCTTCGCCTTGCGGTCAGCGGTTGCGCGACCACCAGTCGAAGCGCAGGCACAGCTTCCCGCCGAGCCAGTACTCCACCCAGTCGCCCAGGGCCACCGGCGAACAGTTCGACGGCTTCTCGGGCGTCGGGTCGGTGGGCTTGGGCGGATCGGTCGGCTTGGGCGCCGGATCCGTCGGCTTCGGGGCCGGGTCGGTGGGCTTCGGAGTCTGATCGGTACGGCCGAAGAGCACGGACCGGTAGATCTCGGAGGCCTCGGGGTTGTCGTCGCACTGCCACACACCGTGCGGGCAGTAGTCGGTGAGCGTGTTGTACAGCGGCTTGTGCTCGTCCAGCCAGGCGAGCATGCGCTTCATGTAGGTCGCGTTGTCGCCGTTTCGGAACAGCCCCCATTCAGGATAGGAGATCGGCTTTCCGTGCGCTTTCGCGAAGTCGACGTGCGCCTGAAGCCCGTAGGGCTCCGAAACGGCCTCGTCGAATGACTGTCCGCGCGGCTGGTCGTACGAATCCATGCCGATGACGTCGACCGTCTCGTCGCCCGGATAGCACTGGGTCCACGGAATGGCGTCCCGGCCGCGGTTCGGAGTGAAGTCGAAGCGGAACTTCTGCCCCGGCACCGCTCTCATGGCGGTGACGATCCTGTCCCAGTACTTCTTCCAGGCCTCCGGGTCCGGCCCGCAGCGATGGGTGTACGTGATGCCGTTCATTTCCCAGCCGAGCACGATGACGGTGTCGGGCACCTCAAGCTCGACGAGCCGCTCGGCCAGCTTGCGGAAGTGGTGGTCGAACTCCCCGGCCGCGCCGCGCCGCAGCAGACCGCGGACCTCCCGGTCGGAGACGCCCTCCTCGTTGCGCTCCAGCATCGGGACGTTGAGGACGAAGAGCCGGTCGGCCTCCTCCCGCCGCCAGTGGGCCCAGGCGTCGAGGAAGCCGGGCAGGCCCTCGATGTTGCTCCAGCGGTCGCCCGGCAGATACGTGTGCGCCACCCGCAGGTCGGCCCCGCCCAGCCAGCGGCTGAGTTCGGCGATCCGGGCCACCCCGCGGGGCCCGTAGTCCAGGTAGGCGCCGAAGGCCGGGCTCTCGGGGGCCTTCGGCGGCGCGGGCGGCGGGGTCGCCTCTCCGGTGGCTGCCGGTGCGGCTGCCGGTGCGGCGACCGGCGCCACGACACCGGTGGGCGCGGTCGGCGGCGGGGCGGGCGGCTCCCCCGCCCGCACGGCCGCCGCGTGTCCCGTCCCGGGCGCGAGGGCGGCCGAGGCGAAGAGTCCGGCGGTGAGTACGGCGGCGACGTACGCCGGCCGTCTGGTTCGGGTCCGTTGCAGTGGGTCCATGTCCACTCCTCGCGTTCATTTCCACCGTCCACTGACACTCAGTCATATGAATATGAATTGCGCCAACCGAGGCCGGGCGCCGGGGAAATGCCCGCTCACCCGCACGGGTGAGAAATCAGAAGCGAAGAATCAGAAGCGATCCCAAGGAATCAAACCCATGCCGTCCTTCGACACCCGTGTCCCCGTCGTCCTGCTGCGCACCGACCGGAATCCCTTTCACCACGGCACGCTGGGAGCCGTACGCTCCCTCGGCCGGGCCGGAATCGACGTACACCTGGTCGCGGATTCCACCGGAAGTCCGGTGCGCGGTTCGCGTTTTGTGTGCCGGATGCATCCGCCGCCCTCCCCCGGGGCCCCGCCGTCCGAGATCGCCTCGACGTTGCGCCGAGTGGCGGCGCGGGTGGGCCGGCCCGCCGTACTGATCCCAATGGATGACGCGGGCGCCGTGGCCGTGGACCGGCTGCGGGCCGAACTCGCGCCCCGCTTCCTGCTGCCCCTCGCGCCCGCCGGTCTCGCCGAGCGGGTCGCGGACAAGGCGGAACTGGCCGCCGTGTGCGAGTCCGCGGGCATCCCGCACCCGCTGACGCTGGTCCCGGACGGTCCCGCGCAGGCGGCCGCGGCGGCCCGGCGGCTGGGGCTGCCGGTGGTGGCGAAGTGGAGCCGCCCCTGGCTGCTGCCCGCCGGTTCGGACCTGCGCAGCACCACGGTCCTGACCTCCGCCGAGGAGGCGCGGACCCTGTGCCTGCGGGCCGAGGAGGCGGGCAGCAGCCTGCTGCTCCAGGCGTTCCTCGCGCCGGGCCCCGACCGGGACTGGTTCTTCCACGGGTACGTGGACCGGTCCGGGGCGGTGTGCGGGGGCGGCACGGGCCGCAAACAGCTGGCCTGGCCGCGCGGCGCGGGACTGACCGCGGTGGGCCACTGGACGCCGAACCCGGCCGTGCGCACGCCGGCCGAACGGCTCGTCTCGCAACTCGGCTACCGCGGCATCTTCGACCTGGACTTCCGCCGCGACGGCGCGACCGGCGCGTACCACCTGCTCGACTTCAATCCGCGGCCCGGCGCGCAGTTCCGGCTGTTCGCCGACGGGGCGGGGCTCGACGTGGTGCGGGCCCTGCACCTGGACCTGACCCACCGTCCGCTGCCGTCGCCCGTGCCCCTGCCGGGGCGGACCTTCGTGGTGGAGAACTACGCGCCGCTCTCGGCCGCCTTCCGCCGCGGGACCGAACTGGCCTGGCACGCCCGGGACGACCTGGCGCCCGGTGCCGCCCTGTGGGCGCTGTGGTCACGGCATGTGGGCCGGCGCGCGGTCCGGCGGCTGCCGGTCCGCCTGCGCCGGACGGCCTCCGTCCCGGTCGCCGACGCGGGCCCGGTACGACCGCCCACTCCTCCCGTACGACCGACGGCACCTCCTCCTCAGCCGACCCCCCTGTCCGACGAAGAGAAAGCGAGCAGTCACTGATGTACGACCTGCTGGTGGTGGGAGCGGGCCCCTACGGCCTGTCCATCGCCTCCCATGCCGCGGCGGCCGGTCTGAGCCTTCGGGTGTTCGGCCGGCCCATGGCCTCCTGGCGCGACCACATGCCCCGCGGCATGTTCCTCAAGTCGGAGCCGTGGGCCTCCAACCTCTCGGACCCCGAGGGCCGTCTGGGCCTGGCCGCCTACTGCGCGGAGCAGGGGATGGAGGCCCGGCACGGGGCGCCCATCCCGGTGGAGGTGTTCGCCTCGTACGGGCTGTGGTTCGCGCGGCACTCCGTCCCGGAGGTGGACGAGCGCACGATCGCGCACATCCACCCCTGCCCGGGCGGTTTCGAGGCGGTCACCGAGGACGGCTCGACCGTGCGCGCGAGGACGGTCGCGCTGGCGGTCGGCGTGCTCCCCTTCACCGAAGTCCCGGCGAGTCTGCGCGGGCTGACGCCCGAGCACGTCTCGCACAGCAGCCATCACAGCGATCTGGACCGTTTCGCGGGCAAGGACGTCACCGTGGTCGGCGGCGGTCAGGCCGCCCTGGAGACGGCGGCCCTGCTCGCCGAACAGGGCACCCGCGTCCGGGTCGTGGCCCGGGCCCCCGGCCTCTCCTGG
The DNA here is from genome assembly GCF_042677425.1 of Streptomyces sp. NPDC127119. Classification (NCBI taxonomy): domain Bacteria; kingdom Bacillati; phylum Actinomycetota; class Actinomycetes; order Kitasatosporales; family Streptomycetaceae; genus Streptomyces; species Streptomyces sp. NPDC127119. The sequence goes on from NZ_JBHXTO010000170.1 coordinate 16,045, forward strand.
AACGACGTCCCGCCGCCCTGGGAACGCCCCTGGTGGCAGTCGGCGCGCGCGCCGCACAGCGGCCTGGGCCCCGGCTGGCGCAACTGGTTCTACGCCGAGCGCCCCGGCGCGTTCCGCCGCCTGCCCGAGCCCACCCGCGCCCGGATCGCCACCACGGCGCTCGGTCCCGCGGGCGCCTGGTGGATCCGCGACCGGGTCGAACCGTCCGTCGAGCTGCTGCTGGGCCACGAGATCACGGCGGCCCGCGGGTCGGCGGGCGGCGTACGCCTCGACCTGCTCGGCCCGGCCGGCGGGCTGACATCCCTGGACACCGAACACGTCATCGCCGCCACGGGGTTCAAGCCGACCCGGGAACGCCTGGGGATCCTGACGGCGGACGTGCACGAAGGCCTGGGCGCGTGTCCTGACGGATCGCCCTATGTGGGCCGGGAGTTCGAGTCGACCTGGCCGGGGCTCTTCATGGCGGGCCTGGTCACGGCGGCCGGCTTCGGCCCGGCCATGCGGTTCGTGCACGGCGCGTCGTTCACGGCCCGGACCCTCGTACGGGGAGTGCGGCGCCGGCTCCGTACGGGACCGGTTCTCCTGCCCGTGCCCGGCGCACGGGAGCGGCGCGGGGCGCTGGGGGCGGCGGGACGCTGACCGCGCGGACGCCGGATGCCACGTGCCGGATGCCGGACGCCGGGCGGGTGGCGTCCGGCATCCGGCACGTCGTCACCGGCGGGCGGCGACCCGGTTGCGGCGGTACAGGATCGCTCCGCCGAGCAGCAGCCCGGCGCCGGCGGCCGAGGCCGCGAGCATCCCGTCGACACCGGTGTGCGCCAGCTCCGGCCAGGGGCCCTCGCCCGAGGAGGGCGGGGACGGCTGCGTCGCTCCCGGCGGGCCCGTGGTGGGCGGGACCGACGACGGAGGCCCGGTGGTGGGCGGCACCGTCCCGGGCGGGCCCGTCTCGGGGGGCGTGGTCGCCGGCGGGGTGGTGTGCGGAGGCGTGGTGTGCGGCGGACCGGACGGGGGCCCCGAAGGCGGCCCGGACGGCGGGGTGTCGTCGTCGCCGTAGCCCCTCGGTCCGTCGTGCCCGCACGTGTCGCCGAACGCCGGGTTCAGCAGGCCGCCCGCGTCCGCGGTGTCGCCGCACGCGTTCGCCGGCACGTCCACCGGGGCCTCGTCGACGTTGCCCGTACCGACACCGGGCGCGTCGTGCGCACCGCCGTGCGTGGCGGAACCGCCGCCGTGGTGGTGGCCCGATCCGTGGTGGCCGGAGCCGCCACCGTGGTCCGAGCCGTAGCCCTGGTCGGAGCCGTAGCCCCGGTGGGAGCCGTGGCCGTGGTCCGAGCCGTGGCCGGCCGGGGCGCCGTGGCGGGGCCCGTCCGGCTTGCGGTGCTTGCCCGTCGGGGTGGCGCAGGAGTTGCCGAACGACGGGTTGAGGCCGGCGGCCGCGTCGGCGGAGTTGCCGCACGCGTTCACGGGCACGCCCACCGGCGCCTGCACGTTGTTGCCGGACAGCACTCCGGGCGAGTCCGCCGCCACCCCGTGCCCGTCCGAGTCCGCGAACGCCTGGGAGCCGTACAGGGACAAGATGCTCGTCGCGGCGGCGGCCGCGACCATTCCCTTGCTCAGGGTCTGTCGCAACTTTGTTGTCTTCTCTGCTGGTAGAAGTGGGAAAAGCCGGCCTTGGCACCGGAATGCGGTCCAAGGCCGGCGTGACTCAGCCGTTCGGCTGGTGCGTTACGACGTCAGTCGTTGACGCACTCGTTGCCGAACGCCGGGTTCAGCAGGCCGATCACGTTGATCGAGTTGCCGCACACGTTGACAGGAATGTGCACGGGCACCTGGAGAACGTTGCCGGAGAGGACGCCGGGCGAGCCGACGGCCGCACCCTCGGCCTCGGAGTCGGCGAAGGCCGGGGCGCCCATGCCCATGGCCATGATCGCGCCGGCGATGACGACGGCACTCTTCTTGTGCTTCACGTACTTCCCTTTCTCTGCGGTCATGCCCAATGACGGCCGAAACCGGACGAGCCCAGCCTGAACGACTCGCACCATGACCTGCGGGCTGTTGAACGAGAGGGCGGGGGACGAAGAAACTACAGAAAGTGCGACTCGCCGGTATTTCACCCGAACGCCCGGAGCGGAATGTGCGGCGAAACGTCACTTCATAAAGGCAGAAAAAGAAAGCGGAACATCACGCCGAAGAACCCGGGTCGCCCCGCCGCACAGAGCGGCGGT